>JANOJK010000284.1:0-1674 GCA_031408165.1 Acidobacteriota bacterium
GGCGCGGAGGGTAACCCGTCCGCCCTCCTCATCGACTGGCAGAACAGCGTGGTGTCAATCTGGACGCCGACGAAACTCGGATCGGGATTCCTCATCGACGCGCGAGGCCTCATCGCCACCAATCAGCGGCTCGTCGGCAAGGCCTCGTCCCTGGAAGTGCAACTCTCGCCGACCGAGAAGGTGACGGCACGCGTCCTCACAGCGGATCCCGACAAGAATGTCGCGATTCTCTGGATTGACCCGAAGGCTGTCGCCTCGGCACGCCCGGTGAGGCTTGGCTACGCGGAGGGCGGACCGCCGCCCACCGCGACTGACAAGGTCTTCGCCATCACGACGCCTGTTCACGACCAGAAGAGCATGACGTCCGGAACCGTGAGCCGCGTCAACGCGCACACGATCCTCTCCAACATTGAGATAGAAGACGACAGCCTGGGGGTCCCCCTGTTCAACGCCGCGGGCATGGTCATCGCGATCACAATTCCCGAAGACGATACGTCGAGCGCCAGCTCCGGCGCGTCTCGAGCCGTGCGGATCGACGAGGCGCGCAGCGTCATCGCGGATGCCGAGAAGAAGATGCAGAAAGCGGACGCGCCGAGTGGCACGCGGCTGCCCGTCGAGCCGCAGCGGCCGTTCGCGGACGAGGCATTGAAAGAGGCCGCGCAGCGCCGGACGGGAAGCCTGGCCCCCTACCGGGTGCCGGCAGCGGACTTCGACGTCAGCCTGATCACGCCCGTGCTCGTCTATGGCGCGCGTCACCAGGGGGACCAGGTGAGCGGGCGCGAGCGCGGAAGAACGGGACGCAATGCGGGCGAGATGCAGGCGTCGCTGCGCGCGCTGCAGGACTTTGGCAACTGGGACGATTACGTTCGCGACGAGCCGCCGGTGCTCATGATCCGCGCGACGCCAAAGCTCGTCGAAGGCTTCTGGACGACCGTCGGACGCGCCGCGGCGCAGACGCAGGGCGTCTCGCTCCCGCCCATCAAGCGCATCAAGGCCGGTTTCTCCCGGATGCGGATGTTCTGCGGCAACGCCGAGGTGACGCCCATCCATCCCTTCACGATCGAACAGCGCGTGAGCGAGAACACCGCCGTGTACGAGGGGCTGTATATCTTCGATCCTGCCGCCATCGGTCCGCACTGCGGCGCGGTGACGCTGACACTGTTCTCGGACAAGAATCCCGAGAGGGGAGACACGCGCGTCATCGACCCGAAGATCCTCCAGCAGATCTGGCAGGACTTCGCGCCGTACCGCGCAGCCGCAGGTTGACGCCGACCACATTGACCACACCTGTCACACCTCTACAGTAATCTCTTCCCAGGCAGCGACTCCACGCTGTCGAGGAGGACGATGAACGAACGCGTGACCATTAGCGGTGTGGACTTGGTACTGGCCCCTCCCGACGACCACGAATCCGAGTGGATCGACTTCGGCTACTCCCTCCAGCGACTCGAAGCCGCCTGGCTCCGGCTCTCGCCCCACGAACCCTCGCTCACTCCGCGCATCGTCGGTGAGCCGGGGCTGGGGAAGACCACGCTGGCGTGTGCGGCAGCCCGCCGTTTGGGGCGACCCGTCTACCTGTTCCAGTGCACGATGGACACGCGGCCGGAGGACCTGGTCGTCACTCCCGTCCTGACCCCGGATCGCCGCGTCGACTACCACGCCTCGAGCATCGTC
>JANOJK010000324.1:0-5161 GCA_031408165.1 Acidobacteriota bacterium
CGCGCCCGAGGAACGGGCGCACAACCTCAAAGGAGTTTCGGATGCACACGAGAACACATCGACTGCTGCTTGCGGCGTTGTGCCTGCTGGTCACGGTGACCGGCGCCGCCGCGCAACAGACGACGGGGACGATCGCGGGACGCGTGCTCGACGAGCAGAAGGCCGCGGTCCCGGGCGCCACCGTCACCGCGAAGAACGACAACACCGGCTTCTCCCGCAGTGAAGTCAGCGACGTCGAGGGCCTCTACCGGATCACCGGTCTGCCGGTCGGCAGCTATGCGGTGAGCATCGAGATGTCGGGCTTTCAGCCGCAGAAGCGCACCATCCAGGTGAACGTGTCCGAGACGGTGACGTCGGACTTCGACGTGCGGATCGCGCAGCTATCCGAGAACGTCACGGTCCTGGCGGAGTCCCCGCTCGTCGATACGACCTCGTCCGCGGTCGGCGGCGTCGTCGACGTACGCCGCGTGGAGAACCTGCCGCTGAACGGACGGCAGTTCGCCAACCTGGCGGTGACCATTCCTGGCGTCGGCCTCGGCTATCACTCGGATCCGACCAAGAGCACGCAGTTCTCGCCGCAGATCAACGGCGGCAACGGCCGCAACGTGAACTACCAGATCGACGGCGGCGACAACAACGACGACACCGTCGGGGGCCTCCTGCAGCTGTTCCCGCTCGAGGCGATTCAGGAGTTCAACTTCCTGACTTCGCGCTACAAGGCCGAGTACGGCCGCAGCAACGGCGGCGTCATGAACATCGTCACGAAGAGCGGCACCAACGATTTCCGGGGCAGCGCCTTCGAGCTCTTCCGCGACAAGTCGATGAACGCGAAGACGGAGACGGAGCGCCGATCGAACATCGCGAAGCAGGACTACCGCCGCAACCAGTTCGGCGGCAGCGTCGGCGGCCCGATCCTGAGGGACCGCGCGCATTTCTTCGCCGCAGTGGAGCGCACCAACCAGGACACGACCCAGGCCGTGACGACGAAGACCCTCTTCCCGGAGAAGGACGGGATCTACGCGACTCCCTACCGGGAGACGCTGTTCACCGGCAAGGCCACCGCCAACCTCACGCCGCGGCAGTACCTGACGGTGCGATACGGCCGGAACGACAACACGCAGCCGTACGGCGCGACGCCGCTCTCGACGCCGGACAACTGGGGCGACAGCAAAAACCGGTTCAATTCGATCAACGTGAACCACAATCTATCGCTGTCGGGATCGACGTTCAACGAGTTCGTCTTCCAGTACGCCGATTTCGACAATCACATCTCGGCGCGCAGCAACAACCCCTACGAGTCGTTCCCGAACGGCGTCACGACCGGTCAGAACGTCAATTCGCCGCAGAGCACGGCACAGAAGAAGTACCAATTCCACGACGACTTCTCGTGGCACGCGGCCGGCATCGGGGGCCTCGGGCACGACTTCAAGGCGGGCGTCAACTTCATCAACGAGCCGCGGCTGTTCATCACCTTCAACACCGGCAAGGGAGTGACCCAGTACAACCACTTGACTGACGAGGTCAATGGGCCGATCTCGGGGATTACGCTGAATGACGGCGACTCGCAGGCCAATATCCCCGTCCGGCAGTACGCCGCCTATATCCAGGACGACTGGCGGGTGACCGACCGCCTGACCCTGAACCTGGGCCTGCGCTACGACCTGGTCACCGGGCTGCAGCTCGACCAGTCGCAGAACCCGAACTACGTGCTGGCGCAACAGCTCGGTGCGGCCGGGCGCTTCGCCAACGTGGTGGGATATGAAAACTTTGGCAAGACGCCGAAGAATGACACCAACAACTGGCAGCCGCGCGTCGGCGGCGTCTGGGACGTCCGCGGCAACGCGAAGGACCTCGTTCGCGCGGGCTGGGGCATCTACACCGACTTCGGCTATACCAACTCCAACGTGCTCTTCGCCGCGGCCGATGCGAGCGGCTCGCGGTTCGGCACGGTGTTCACGGCGAACAACACCAGTGGTATCCGGAATCCCGACGGCAGCTTCTACCGTGTCGGCCAGCCGTTGACCAATCTGGCCTCACAAAACGAGGCGGGCGGTCTGCCGCTCTTCGGGCAGTGGGTGGACCCGCTCCTCGAGCAGCCCGAGACGCGCCAGGCGTCGGTCGGCTGGTCGCACGAGCTGATGCCGAACACGGTCGTGACCGCCGACTACGTCCACATCGACGGCAAGAACCTGAACGTCCGGCCGCGCCTGAACACGCAGGTCAACGGCGGTCCGCGCCGGTTCGCCGACATCGCGTTCAGCCCGAACTCGGGAGCCACCCGTGCGGCCATCAGCCGCGGCAAGTCCGAATACGATGGCCTGATTCTCGGCGTGCGCCGCCGGCTCACGCGCGGGGTGGACTTCACGGGCTCCTACACGCTGTCGCGCGGCCGCAGCACCATCGGCACCGCCGGCGACGAGCTGGACACGCGGTACATCGTCGATTCGAGCAATCCGTTCGACGATCCGCGGATGCTCGGTCCCAATCGCCGCACCGACGCGCGGCACCGGGTGACGGCGAGCGCCACCATGCAGCTGCCCATGGGCTTCCGCGTGGCACCCATCTTCATCTTCCGATCGGCGTTGCCGGTGTACGTGGGGGAAGGCGTGGACCTGAACCGTGACGGCGAGCTGAACGACCTTCCTGAGCGGGCCGTGGCGTTCGACGGATTCGACAGTAACGGCGTCGCGAAGTTCAAGGACATCGGCGCCTGCTCGACGATCGTGTGCGGCCGCGGCGCCCCGTTCTCGCAGATGAACCTCCGGGTGTCGCGCACGTTCCGACTCGCCGGCCGCACCAGCATCGAGGCGATCGGGGAGATCTTCAACCTCTTCAACGCGATCAACCCCGCCAACATCGAGCGGGTGATCTCGAACGTGACCCAGACGGTCCGCCTGGTCGGCGGGGCCCCGAATCCGAATTTCATGCAGCCCTCGCGCTTCGCGGGCGACTTCCAGCAGCCCGAACAGCGCGTCGGGCAGATCGGGATTCGGTTTACGTTATATTTTTATCCGAGGGGCTTCGCCCCTCGGACTCCCCGACACGCGCCCTCGCTCGCCGCTTCGGTCTTATCCGAGGGGCTCCTATGAGGGCCCCACTTGTCAAGTCCCCTGCGATCGATTCGGGACGCAGGCAGACGTCCGCCGGAGCAGACCGCTCATAAGTGCGCGGTCTGCGGAGGCGGATGTCTGCCGTCTCCGCCTGGTCCCGAATCCGATCCCGTCGCTCTCAGCAGGCGCGTCGTGATGGGAGACGAGTTCTCCTCGCTCCAACTCCTATCCGTGTCGCCACCGTGGGCGAACACCACATCCTCTATGCGCGCGAAGCGCAGGCACGACGCCTCAAGTACGGGGTTCCTTCTTCAGCCTCGGGCGGTACGCCGCCCCCTCCCCTCGACGAACACCCGTCAACCCGCTGACCCGCTCGCGTGCGCGCGGTCCTCGCTAGGTCCGCACCGCCGCGCCCGCCGGCACGATCCCGTGCTCGCTATAGCGCCACAGCGCAATCAACAGCTTGCGCGCCAACGCCACAATGCCAATGCGGCGCAGCCGGCCGCCGCTCTGCCCGAACCTGTCCTGATACCAGCGCGTCAGCGCGCTGCCCGGTTGCCACCGCACCCACGCCCACGCCACTTCCACCGCGATCCGGCGGACGTGTCTGAGGCCGGCCCGACTGATCCCTTGGTCATGGCCCGCGTCGCCGCTCTGATACGGCACCGGCACCAAGCCGCTGAGCGCGCCGACTTCCCGCCGGTTGCGCAGGTCGCGGGCGAAGAGCTCGGTGGCCAGCACCGCCGCCGACCGCGCCCGAATCCCCCTCAACTGCTGGAGCCGCTGCGTGCGCACCGCCGCCGGCGTGGCCGCCGCGGCCACCTCCGTCCGTTGCGTGGCCCGGGCCTGCCGCAACGCCTGCTCGACCGTCTGTAACAGCGTCCACTGCAGGGTCAGGCGCGCGACCACGCCCGCCGGCAGGCCGGCGCCGTCCGGTCGCGTCACCGTCGCCAGCTGCGCCAGAAACGACGGCCCCAGCCGAAGCCGCACGCCCTGCGTCGCCAGCACGCCATGCAGGCGGTTGCGATACCGCGTGCGCTCCGCGGTCAACATCGCCAGGCTCCGCTCGGCCTGCCGCGCATCTTCGACCGCCACGCTGGGCACGTGCACGACCTTCCATTGATCGCGCTCGCCCAGCCAGTAGCGGATCAACCGCCGCAGTAACGCGTCCGCATCCAGCCGATCGGTTTTCGCGCGCCGCCGCCGGCGACTCACCTCGATGCTCGCCGAGTCCACCACGACGTTGGCGACCTCGAGCTGCGTCAACCACCGATGCACCCAGAAGCCGTCCCGGCCCGCTTCATAGCAGCTCCGCACCCGCGTCGTCGCCGCCAGACCAAAGCGCTGCCGCGCCGCCGCCAGCTCCTGGCGCAACGCCGTCCCATCGCCCGCGGGGATCGTCCGCCGTCGACTCGGCGTCGCCAGCCCCAGCCCGAACGCCAGCTGCCAGCGGCGCGCCGACAACTCCACCGCCATATACAAGACCGGTCCGCTTTCCGTAGACTCTCCGTGATGGGGCACCTGAGACATCGCTGAGCTCCTTTCGTTAACGCCGAATCGAACTCAACGTAGCAGGTCCCCATCTCTCGCTCATAGGATCTTCGCCCCTCGGACTCCCCGACACGCTCTCTCGCGCGCCGCTTCGCCGGCGCGCTGCGTTCGCGTGGCTCACTCGCTGCCGCTCGTTCGCGGACGCCCGATAGCCGCGTCGCGGTTTGTGAGATACGTTCTAGTATTAAACAGGGTGCCATGACCAAGCTTGCGCCGATCCTGTTGCTGGTTGCTGGATGCCTCGCCTTGCCGGCCGGGGCATCCGCGCAAAATCCCCATCTCGTGGTGTACGAAGGGGCGCAGGGGCCTGGTTCCGGCAAACACATCGTGTTTCTCGCAGGCGACCACGAGTACCGCTCGGAGGAATCCCTGCCGGCGCTGGCGCGGATTCTCGCCAGGCACTACGGGTTCAAGTGCAGCGTGTACTTCACGACGGACCCCAGGACCGGGTTCATCGAGCCCGGCAGCTCGCACATCTCGGGGCTCGAAGCGCTCAGGACCGCCGACCTCCTGGTCGTCTTCCTCCGCTTCCAGGATTTTCCCGACAGCGAAATGCAGCA
>JANOJK010000351.1:0-7029 GCA_031408165.1 Acidobacteriota bacterium
ATCCGCTCGGCGGTCTTCTTGCCGACACCCGGGATCCGCGTCAGGCGCGCCACGTCCTGCGTGCGGATCGCGCGCACCAGTTCGCCCGGATCGATCCCGGACAGGACCGCGAGCGCCAGCTTCGGACCGATCCCGCTGATCGAGATCAGCCGCTCGAACAACTCCTGCTCGAGCGCGGACGAGAATCCGTAGAGCGCGATCACATCCTCACGCACGTGCGTATGGATCCGCAGCGCGACAGCCGCGCCGGGTTCGCCGATGCCGTAGAACGTGGACAGCGGAACGAGCACGTCGTAGCCGACGCCGCCGACGTCCACCGTCAGGCGATTGGGCGCTTTCTCGGCGAGCGTGCCTTTGAGGCGGGCGATCACGGTCGGTAGTCGCGCCAGCTGGTGAGGCCGGGGCTCCGGCGCCCCGGGCCGCTTTCGGCAAGGGCACCGGCCGCAATGGCCCCGTGCGACCTCCGGCGCCCCGGGCCGCTGTCGCCAGCGGCACCTGAGATCGCATCCGCAATGGCCCCGTGCGAGCGGTTGACGTGACAGATGGCCACCGCGAGCGCGTCGGCGGCGTCGTGGGGCGCCGGCACCGCGGCGAGCCCGAGCAGCAGCTTGATCATTGCGCCCACCTGGTGCTTCTCGGCGCGCCCGAACCCGACGACGGCGCGCTTGATTTCGGCCGGTGAGTACTCGGCGACGACCATCCCCGCCTGGCACGCGGCCAGCAGCGCCACGCCGCGCGCGTGCCCGAGCTTGAGCGCGCTGCGCACGTTCTTCGCGTGGAAGACGTTTTCGATCGCCACGCAGTCGGGGCGATGCTCCGCGAGAAGCGCCGCGAGGCCGGTATGGATGATCAGGAGGCGCTCGGGAAAGGTGGAATGGGCCGGGGCCGTAATCGCCCCGCACACGACGAGCCGGTGTCGGCGGCCGTCGGTGTCGACGCAGCCGTACCCGGTCCGCTCTGAGCCGGGATCGATCCCGAAGATCTTCACGCCAACGAGGCCTCGATCTCCTTTTCCTCGATATCGGCGTTCGTCCAGACCTTCTTGGTGTCTTCGTGCTCCTCGAGCAGCTCCATCAGCTTCAGCATCTGCTGCGCGGCCTTGCCCTCGAGCTTGATGTAGTTCTTCGGGAGGAGCGCGATCTCCGCCGCGGCGGGCTCGGTGCCGAGCCCCTTGACGGCGTCGAGCACCGGCTGAAACATCTCGGGGGCCGAGACGATCTCCCAGTTGTCGCCGTCGTCCCGCATGTCGTCCGCGCCCGCGTCAATCGCCGCGGCGAGGAGCTTCTCTTCGTCGGCGCCGATCTTGTCGACGACGATGTAGCCCTTCTTCTCGAACATCCAGGCGACGCTGTTCGCTTCGCCGAGGTTGCCGCCGTGCTTGCCGAGCGTGTGCCGCACTTCGCCGACGGTGCGGTTTTTGTTGTCGGTCAGCACTTCAATCATGAGGGCGGCGCCGCCGGGGCCGTACGCCTCGTAGGTGATCTCGTCGTACGAGACGCCCGGGAGCTCGCCGGTCCCCCGCAGGATCGCGCGCTTGATGTTGTCGGCCGGCATGTTGACGGCTTTCGACTCCGCGATGATCGTGCGCAGGCGGGGATTGATGTCCGGGTCCCCGCCGCCGTTGCGGGCCGCGACCGTCAATTCCTTGATGATGCGGGTGAACACCTTGCCGCGCTTGGCGTCCGCTGCGCCTTTCTTGTGCTTGATCGTGTGCCATTTTGAGTGGCCGGACATGGGAGAAACTCCAGGAAAGACCGGTGAAAGGACTCACGATGGTAGCATGCGCGCCTCTAAAATCGCCAGCCGTCGTCGCCAGCGCGGCACGTCGGGCGCCCCGGCGGCCGCGATCCGGTAGTGGGCGATCGCGGCGTCGAGCGCGCCGAGGCCCGCATGCAGGTCTCCCGCGGCGGCGTGGTCGTGCCAGTGCCGCGGATCGATGAGCCGCCGCTCGGGATTAGAGGCCCAGGGCCCACCCAACCCCGTCGCGCCGCGCAGCGACAGCGACAGTGCGCGCTGGTATGCCTGGAGGGCGGCCCGGGGTTCGCCCAGCAGCCGCCGCGCCCTGCCAAGCGTGCGCCAGGCGTCGACCTCGTCCGGCCGGACGGCCACTACCTGCTCCGCGAGGTCCCGCGCTGCCGTGGGCCGCCGGCACGCGAGTTCGACCATCGCGCGCCCCAGCATCGCGTGGCTGTCGTCCGGATCGAGAGCGAGCCCCTCGCGATAGGCGGCGTCCGCCGCGCGCAACCGCTTCCGGCGATACAGCGAGGGGCCCCGCGTCCGGAAGGCGTGCGCGTACGACGGATCCAGCTGCCGGGCGCGCCGGTACGCGGCGCGCGCCTCGTCCATCTGCCCCGCCTGCTGCAGCGACTCTGCGAGGTGGAAATGCGCGGCCCCTTCCCCGGGACACGCCGCGACGGCGGCACGACAGGCGGCCAGGGCGGACCGCGTGTTCCCGCTCTCGCGCAGCTCCGCGGCGTGGCGGAGAGACGCAAAACAGGTCAGCAGCAGCGGCTGCGGCTCTCCCAGTCCCGCTGCGATCGCCCGCGCGAGGTGCGACCACCGGAGCGGCCCGAAGCCGCCGGTGACCGAGGTGGCGATCGTGGTGAGGTGCGGCACGACCCCCGCCGATCGCAGGTGGCCGACGAAATCCTCCGGCCAGCACCAGGGTAGAGGGAGCGGCTCCGCGGAGCGTTCGGCGTCGTAGCGGCCGGTCAGGAAATAATCGACGTCGATGTCGAGCAGCACGGGGCCGGAGACGGCCGGCATCTGCCCCAGCGGACCCATCCACACCTCTACCCCTTCGACCGTCGTCAGCGCGCCGTCAGGCTGCTCGACGAGGCGCCCGTGCCCGATGTGCCGGAGCTCGCCGAGCAGGATCCGCCAGGTGGCGCCGTCGCCGCACATCGGATCCGGGACGATCCAGCGGACGGCCGCGATCATGTCCGCGCGGATCGCGGCGCGCACGTAGTTGCCGATGTCGATCGCGGCCCACTCCGGTCCGGGGGCCGCGTCGTGATGCGCGTCCACGTGCACGAGCACCTCGCGCCGCACGGCCGCATCGCGCCAGGTGTAATACGCCTGGTCGTGCAGATCGAAGATCGCGGTCATGCGGGTCGCGCGATCGAGGCGGCGTATTCGCGGATGAGGTCTGCCGCCTCGGGCAGCCGGCGGTGGCCCTGCCGCAGCCGCAGCCGCACGACCGGGATCGTCGTGACGAGCGTCGCCAGGGCGCTGAAGAGAGCGGCGAGCGCGGGCCCATCCTGGACGTCGAGCACATATGCGACGCGCACCAGCCCCATCAGCCGCACCGACGCGCGACAGCGCCGAACCGACATCGCCGCCCCCGCCGGCGCGCGCGCCGAGAGGAGGAACAGCGCGCGCAACGGGCTGGGCCTGCCGTGGAACGGCAGCGCCGCCCCGTCGACGCGCCGTTTCGTCGAATAGTGCGCCACCCGGTTGCGGGCGGCCGCGCGCAGCACCGGGTTCGGGCCCGGGCCGGGCCAGAGCCGCAACCCCGGATACCCGGGCAGCGCGCGCGCGCCGCCACCGGCCGTCTCGATCGCGAGGCAGTCGTCGGTGACAATCCGCCCGCCGCGCGCCGCGAGCGCGGCGGCCAGCGTGGATTTCCCCCGGCCGGTCCGGCCGGCGAATCCGACGGTCCCGATTCCCGGAAGGTGCACGGCGCTCGCGTGTAGCGCCAGGCGCCCCAGGCGGCTCAGCGTGAGCGGGAGGACCTGGTCGATCAGCAGGTGACGAAGCGTGGCGTCCGGCATCGCGGGATCGGCGTGGACGGTGACGCGCGCGCCGTCGCGGCTGACGACGAAGTCGGCCTGGCCGCGGAAGCGCAGCAGGTAGCCGCCAGCCAGACGGCCGATCGACAGCCACACCCGCCCCCCCGGGAGGCGCCATGCCTGCAGCCACGAGGCGGGCGCGCGAGGGGGGGTCGCATCGCCGATGGTGATCGTGATCTCCGCGCGGCCGCCGGTGCCGCGGCGCAGGTCCGGCAGCGCGCACTCGCTCGCAATCGTCACGCCGCAGAACTCGTACACCCGCCGATCAGGTCGCATCGCGCGTGTAACGGGTCACGACCTCGCCGACGAAAACGGCCGCCTCGTCGGCTGACGCGAACAGCCCGGGGTGCCGTGTCGCGATGCCGGCCTCGATCGCCGCGAGCGTGCGGACGCCGTCGCACAGCTCCAGCACGGTGCGGCGCGCCAGGCCGCGCTCCGTGAGCGCCGGCCGGTATCCGGGATCCGTCATGCGCACATCTGCCCGCTCGAGGAGCATTCCTTTCAGTGTCGAGTGGCTCGAACGCACCGGATCGCCCGAAGCCGGCCTGACGGTAATCGTCCACGACACGATCAGCTCCTCCGGCAGGATGCGCATGGCGAGATCGATGACATCGCCCGCGGCGACCGCCACCGGAGACTCGATCGGAAAGTACGCCTGGCGGCGCGTCATCCTCTCGGGATCCGTAGGGGAGTTGGTCAGCAGCACCGACGGCGAGAGCTGCGCCTGGAACCAGCCGCCGATGCCGTCGAGCGTACCGGCGCGCGCGACGGTAAAGCTCGCATCGATGCGCAACGGGGACGGCGTGGCGGCCGACAGATCGAGCCGGCAGCCGACGTCGGGATCGCCGAGCAGCTGCGACGCCGCGATCCGTGCCGGGTAGCCGGTGTTGGCCGCGATCGCCGCGACGGCGCTGAAATCGAAGCCGGCGGGACGCCGGCGCCAGAACGCGACACGCGCGAACTGCCGCGGATGCTCGACCGGCGCGACGACGAGCGCAAGGTGGGAGGGGATCAGCCGGCCGCCCGGCTTCAGCAGGCGCGCGCGGGCATCCGCGAACAGCCCCAGCAGTCCCGCCTCGAACCCGAACCGCCCGATCTGATCCGAGACGATGACGTCGGCGGCTTCCGCGAGGCGTGCATGGCGCGCCTCTCGCCGCAGCACCTCGATGCGGTCCTCGTAGCCGTTGGCGCGGGCGATGGCGCGGGCGACGCCGGCGATCGGGCCCGCCTCGATCGCCACGACGCGCGCCGCGCCCGCCCGGCACGCCAGGAGGCCGAGGATTCCCGTGCCGGAAGCGAGATCGACGACGACATCTCCCGGCCGCACGACCTCGCGCAGGGCGCGATCGTACTGCGCCACCCGGGAGCGGTCGGCCAGGTAGTGCCGGTGCTCGTCGATGACCAGGGACACGGGGCGTCGCTCGGTTCAGACGCCCCGGCCTACAGGCACGGGCGCTTCATGTTGCCGGTGTCGCGGGTGGTTATTCCGCCGGTCTGGGTCAGCTTGCTGACCGCTCCGTAATCGACCAGCCGGGGTTTCTCGTAGCGCCGTTTCGAGCCCCGGCTGGGGGGCGGGTTGCCGTCGCCGGTGTCGGACGGCTCGCGTTTCGCTGTGGTCATGGGGCACCGTTCGTTATGCTGATTCCTGATGAAGCCAGAGCTCCACGGCGGCGACACTCCATACGGCGTCCGCCAGTGGAATGTACGACTCATCGCCGCGGCTGTAAAGGTCGATCATGTCGTCGTACATCCCGCGGATGACCGGCGCGTCAACCCAGCCGGCCTCCGCCGAACGCAGCCGCGACAGGAAGGCCCTGCCCCCGAGCGCCTCGATCGTCTCGACGAACGTCGCCGAGAACTCCGCTTTGTCGTTGCGCCGGCGCACCACGCCGGGCAGCACCCCCTCGAGCGCCCGGCGCATGACCACCTTGGTTTCCGCGCCGGCCCATCGCTGCGTTTCCGGCAGCGCAAAGCCGAACTCGACGAGGCGGCGGTCGTTGAACGGGTGCCGCTGGTCGAGGCCGGCCGCCGCGGCGGCGCGATCCTCGAGCTCGTCCCCGATCATCTGCTGCAGGCTGTTCGCGAGCATGCGCATCTGCGTCTGCACCAGCGTGCGGCAGCGGAGGGGCGCGGGGCTCCGGAGGCGTTCGCGCAGTCCGACCTCCGCCGCGAACTCCCGCCGGATCCAGGGATACGCCGGCGGGCGCGTCCCCGCCAGCGGCCGCAGCACCGCGAGCGCGGCGCGCGGCAGCACGGGACCGATCGCGGTGCGCAGGAGGCCGGCGCGCGAATACCCGCGGCCCGGTAGCGCCATGTCGTGACGGTACTGCCGGGCGGCGGCCAGCCACCGCCCCTGACCGAGCAGGTCCGCGGTGTGCAGCGGACTGCCGGTGAACCAGTCGTCCCCGCCATACCCCGTCAGCATCACGTCCACGTCGGGCGCCGCCCGCCGTCTCAGCGGATCGAGCACCGCGCCGTTGGGATACATCGCCGGCTCGCGGTAGCGCGTGACGTGCCGATCCATTTCATCGCGCGTCGCGGGCCGCGCGACGAGCCGTACGGACGGCAACTCCCATTGGTCGACCACCGCGTCGATGTACGGGGTTTCGTCGGCCGCCAGACCGGGGAAGGTCAGCGAGAACGCGCGGACCGCGGAGGCGCCGGCGTCGCGCGCGAGGCGCTGCGCAGTGCCGGCGATCGCGGAGGAGTCGAGCCCGCCGCTCAGGAACACGCCGACCGATGCCGCGCCGCGCGTGCGCCACTCGATCGCGCTCCGGAACAGCTCGCCGAAGTGCTCGGCGTACTCCTCGTCGTGCGGGTACTCGAGCCGCGCCTCGGGATCGAAGTCCCAGTACCGGAACTGCCGCGCGCCGCCGCTCGACACCACGAGGGCGTGCGCGGGCGGCAGCCGCGTGACGCCCTCCCACAGGGTCTCCTCCACGGACGCCGGCACGGCAGTGAGGTATTCCGCGACCGCGCCGCGATTGATCCTCGCGCGCATGTCCGGATGCGCGAGGAGCTGCTGAGGCTCGGAGGCGACAGCGGTGCCGCCGGGCACCGCCGCGTGGAACAGGGGACGCTGGCCGAGGACGTCTCTCGCACACACGAGATGCCGCCGCCCGGCGTCCCAGACCGCGAAGGCGAAATCCCCGAGCAGAAACGCCGGTGACTGCTCGGCCCATTTCGCGTATGCCGCCAGCCCCAGGGCGGCATCGCTCACAGGGGAGTCGATGCCGAG
>JANOJK010000369.1:0-1940 GCA_031408165.1 Acidobacteriota bacterium
GATGCGCCAGTCGTCCTGGATGAACGCGTCGTAGGTCGTCTGGCGCATGTTCATGGACGGCGTGCCGGCCTGGCGCTGCGCAAGCGCAGGCATGCCGAGCAGGAAGCTCGCGAGCGGGTCGCCCGAGCCGTCGGCGAGGGATGTGCGGCTGGTGATGGGCGACGTGAACTGGAAGTAGCCGCGGTTCTGAAAGAAGCCGAGCATGTCCCAGACAAAGCGCCGGGCGTCTCCGCCGAACCGGACGGAATGGGCGCCGGCACTCCAGGTGATCCGCTCCCCGACCTGAAAGTTGTTGTTCCAGTACCGGCACGGCGTGCAGAGAAGGGAGTCGCCAATCGGATCGTAACCCTGCACGTCGAATCGCGGGAGTCCGAACGCGTCGCTGCCGCCGTAGCCGACGCCGGCGATCCCCAGTTGGGTCACGAGATCGGCGCCATTCGCGGTTTCGCCGAACCGGTGCAGACGCATGCGGGCGAAGCCGAATCGGGTCTCGGTCAGCAGACGCTTCGACGTGGGGTTGAGGAGGGTCACACTGAGGTTCTGGACGCGATTGTCGTGATGCGCCCCGAAACCCGGCAGGTTCTCGGGCGTGAATCCGTTCTCGTTGCTCATGCTGTAGCGGGCGAACAGGGACGTGCCCTTGGTCCAGGACCGATCGATGCGCAGGTTGAAGGAGTCGTTCTGGAGCTCCTGAGCGCGGGTGTCGAGATAGTTGTCGGTCGGATCGTCACGGTTGGGCTGCACGACGTACTTCTGCAGCACCGCAAGCGCGATCGGGTTGATGCGGTCCAGCGGGATTTTATTGTCCGGAAACTGCGTGCGGATGAACTGCGGGTTGGCTGCGTTGATCGGCAGCGACGGGTTGAAGGATGGATTCGCCCGATTGGTCAGCGGGTCGTAAATGGGCGTGCCGCCGCTGAAATCACCGAGGCGGACCGCCGAACCCGGCACGAACATGATGGCCGACATGTGTTGGGTGGTCCGGAGCCCTTCGTACCCGCCGAAAAAGAAGAACCGGCGGCCCAGGGGGCCGCCGAGCGTTCCGCCGAATTGATTCTGCGAGAACGGCGGGAGCTCGTCGGGATTCGTGAACTCCGGCGAGTCGAATCTGCTGTTCCTGAAGTATTCGTACACGGACCCCTTGACGTCGAACGTGCCGGACTTGCTGACGACATTGATCTGCCCGGTGCCGGCACCGAGTTCCGCGGTGTAGGTACCGGTCTGGATCTGAAATTCACGGATCGAGTCAGGGGGCAGGCTGATCACGAACGTATTGAAGCTCGGGTCGGTGTTCACGGTTCCGTCGAGCAAGTACACGTTGGAGTTTGGCCGCGCTCCGGCGATTGAAATCGCCGAGTTCTGTCCGGGTCGCCAGTACAGGGGACTCATGTCCCCCATCTGCGCGCCGTGGCCGGTATGCGCCCCGGGCACGAGCAGCGCAAGGTCGAGGAACTGCCGTCCGTTGAGCGGCAGCTCCGCGACCTGCCGCTCCCCGATGACCTCACCGACCACCGCATCGTTCGTGTGAAGCAGCGGTACCGTTTGAACCACCTCGACCTGCTGACTGAGGCCGCGGGGCCGGAGCACGAAATCGGTCCGGACGCGCTGGTTCACTTCCAGCCGTACTTGCTGCTGCTGACGCTCGAATCCGGCGAGCTCGACGGTGAGCAGATACTCGCCCGGCAGGAGTCCAGGGAAATCGAAGCTTCCATCGGGACTCGTGGGGGTGGTTCGGGAGAAGCTGCTCTCGGTGCCGGCCACGGAGACGGTCGCCCCGGGGACCAGCAGGTTCAGCGCGTCGCGTACGACCCCTCCCAGTGCGGCTGTGCTGCCTTGCGCGGCAAGCAGACGCGGCGACAGCGCGAGCACGAGCATCGACAGGGCTAGAAGGTTCTTTCGCAATGACATTGAGGGTCTCCGCAGGGGAACCAGACCGCCGA
>JANOJK010000427.1:0-6159 GCA_031408165.1 Acidobacteriota bacterium
GGGGCGGGGGGGGTGGGGGGGGCCCCCCTTAGCGGGGGGGGGGGGGGGGGCGGGGGCGGCCCCCCCCCCCCCACAAGTATGAACATAGCGGTGCTGGGCGCGCAGTGGGGCGACGAGGGCAAGGGCAAGATTGTCGACCTCCTCACCCCGAACTTCTCCATCGTCGCGCGCTACCAGGGGGGGCACAACGCGGGGCACACCGTGTACGCCAATGGACGGAAGTTCGTCCTGCGCCTGCTGCCATCCGGCATCCTGCATCCGGGGATCACCTGCGTCATCGGCAACGGCGTCGTCATCGATCCTGCGGCGCTCTTTGCGGAAATCGACGAGCTGGCGGCCGCCGGCATCGACATCGGCGATCGGCTGGTGGTCAGCGACAAGGCACACCTGATCCTGCCGTATCACCGCGAGCTGGATCTGCTGAGCGAGGCGCGCCGCGGCGAGCGCAAGATCGGGACGACGTCGCGCGGAATCGGGCCGGCGTACGAGGACAAAATCGCGCGGCGCGGCGTTCGCGTGGGGGACCTGGCCAACTCCGACGCGCTGCGCACGGCGATCCGCCACAACGTCGACGCCCGCAACCGCATCATCGGCGACTCGGTGATGGACGCCGGCCAGGTGCTCGCGGAGCTCGGCGCCGCGTGGACGCGCATGGCGCCGTGGGTCGCCGACGTGTCGCTTTTCCTGTCGCGCGCGCGGGCCGACGGCAAGGCGATCATGTTCGAAGGGGCGCAGGGCACGCTGCTGGACATCGACCACGGCACCTACCCCTACGTCACCTCCTCGAACGCGACCATCGGCGGCGTCTGCACCGGGCTCGGCGTGCCGCCGCGCGCCATCGACGGCGTGCTGGGCGTCGCCAAGGCGTACACCACGCGCGTGGGCGGAGGGCCGCTGCCGACCGAGCTGACGGGGGAGATCGGCACTCGCCTGCGCGAAACCGGGCAGGAGTTCGGCGCGGTCACCGGCCGGCCGCGGCGCTGCGGGTGGTACGACGCGGTCGCGGTGCGCTACGCCGTGCGCGTGAACGGTCTCGACGCGCTCGCGCTGACGAAGCTCGACGTGCTGGACGGCATGGAGGCGCTGCAGATTTGCACCGGGTACCGATGCGGCGGCGCGACGCTGACGGAGCTCCCCGGCGAGATCGCCCAGCTGTCGGCGTGCGAGCCGATCTACGAAGCCATCGCCGGCTGGACCGAACCGACCGCCGGCGCGCGACGCTATGCCGATTTGCCGGCCGCCGCGCAGCGCTACATCGCGCGGCTCGAGGCGCTGACGGGCGTGCCGGCCGCCGTCGTGTCGACCGGCTCCGCGCGCGAAGACACGATCATCCGCGACGACTCGGTGGCGGCGGCGTGGTTTGGCAGGCGCTGACATCCGCGCGGGCGACACGCCGACACGGCCGACGGCTCTTCACAAAGATCACGAAGGTCAACAGGATCACGAAGACTAATCAGTTGATTGGTGTGGCCTTTGTGATCTTTGTGATGAGATCGGGGCAGTGATTAGCAGGCTGATGAAAAACGCGAAGCTGCCAAGGCAGAAGGCACAAGGCAGAAGGCAGGACACTGAGATCGCGCCGCAAATCTACATGTTCTGCATTTTGCCTTCTACCTTTTGCCTTCAGGTTGGCACCTTTCAGCAACCTGCTAGGTCTTGTGGCGGTTGGTGAAGCTGTCGATCGCCATGGCGTCCGCGTCGGTGAACTCGACGCCCGCGCGGTACTGCGCGGACTTCACCGGCGCCTTCGGCAGCTCGAACTTGGCCCAGGCGATCGCGCCACGAAAGCGCATCTGCAGATCCTCGATCGGGATCGTGATGCGGACCTTCTGGTTGGGGCGGAGAACGGTCGGAGAGAGGACCTGCGCGCCGACGGTGGAAAGATCGATGACGGCCGCGGGATTGCCGTCGAGTTGCAGCTCCACGCCGGCCCTGACGCGGAACCTGGGGGCGCGCCTCGTGCCCTGCCAGTCGAGGGCCTTGGTCCCCTCTGCGGTCGCGACCTGCGTCGCCGTCGTCTGCGCGGCGGTCGCCGTGCCGGTGGCGATCGTCCCGGTGCTGGCGGCGGGCTGGCCCGCCGGCGGCGCACTGGCGGTCGAGGGCTTGACGACCTGGCGCGTGTAGTCGCCCGTATGCGACATGACGCGGACTTCCGCGTGCGAGAGCTGCGGATCGCTCTTGATGCGATTGATGAGCGCGGCGCCCCGGGGTGTCGCGGCAAAGAGCCGCTCGAGGACGACGAGCCCCGGCCGCTGCTCCATAATGGCCTGGAGCGCCTGGATGGGCTCCGTATCCGCGAACGTAAGGACCTCTCCCTCGACCGTCACGCGGTCGCGAAGAGCGGGCATCAGGTTTTGTGCAGCAATAATCAGCGCGGCCGCCGACATCCGGTGAGTCTAGCATGAGCCAGAATGACGAAGCCGACGTCATCGTGGCGGGCGCCGGACCCGCCGGGGCGACCGCCGCTCTGCGGCTCGCGCGCGCCGGCGTGCGGGTCCTCATGGTCGAGCGGTACCCGCTGCCGCGCCAGAAGCCGTGCGGGGGCGGCATCAGCACCCGCGCGCTCACGCGGTTTCCATGGCTGGCGCACTCGTTGTCGCGGATTCCGAGCCATCCGGTCTCGAGCCTCTACCTCGAAGGCCCGTCCCGCGACACGTTCCGGATGCAGACCCGCGGTCCGGCCATCCTGTTGATCCGCCGCATCGAGTTCGACCACCTCCTCGCGTCGTTGGCCGTCGAGGCCGGCGCGCGGCTGCTGGCCCCGGCGGCCATCGCCCAGGCGCGGCAGGATGCCGGCGGCGTGACGCTGCGCACGCGCGACGGGCGCGAGCTGCGCGCGCCGATGGTCATCGCGGCCGACGGCGTGAACAGCGTGATCGCGCGGCGCCTCGGGATGAACCCCGGCTGGCCGGCTGCGAAGCTGGCGCTCGACATGATGGAAGAGACGCCGGTCGACGCCCTGCGCGCGGCGGAGCCCGACACCATGGCGGTGTTCTACGGGTACGGGGGGGCGCACGGCTACGCCTACATCTTTCCCAAGGGCGAGCACGTGAACGTGGGCATCGGCTACCTGCTGCCCTATCTCAAGGCGCGCGTGGGCGTCACCCCGTACGACCTCCAGCAGGAGCTGGTCGGGGATCTGTGCGCGCGCGGGCTGATGCACGGCGCGTCGCAACGCCGGCACTTCACCCCGTTTCTCATCCCCATCGGCGGCCCGTTGCGCAAGACCGCCCAGGGGCGCGTCCTGCTCGCGGGTGACGCGGGCGGATTCGTGAACGGGTTCTCGGCGGAAGGGATCTATTACGCGATGGTGACGGGCGAGCTGGCGGCCGAGGCGATCCTCGCGTCGCGCGGCCAGGGCGTGCTGTCGCCGGCGCGGGCCTGCCGCGCGTACGCGCGCGCGTGGCGGACGGAGATCGGCGCGGAACTGCGCGACTCGGTCCTGCTCCAGAAGCACCTGTTCCACAGCCCCGCCCGCATGGACCGCGTCGTGCGCGTCGCGCGGACGCGACCGGTGTTCTCCGAAACACTCGTCGACTATGCGAGCGGCCGCCTGTCGTACCGCGCGGCGCGCCGTCGGATCATCTGGCACTTTCCACGCCTCCTGCCGCGGCTGGTGTGGGTGGCCCTCCGCGGCCGGCCGGCCCCGGGCGCGACCGAAGCCACCGATCCCGCCGGGGTATAATCCCTCCGCACGTTACGATGGCAGACTCCGGGATGTATCGCACGCCGGCCCTCCAGGGCTGGCAGCGCACCAACGTCGTCGCGGCTGCGAACTGTTTGCGCGAGCAGATCGCACGCACCCCGGAGGATCGCAAGCTCCTCCGCGCCTACGAGGGGCTGCTCGACCTTCTCGAGCCGTCGCGGCTCCTCGCGCGCAAGCAGCGGGAGCAGGCCGACGCCGCGCGCCACGCCGCGACCGCGATCAAGAACGAGCGGCGCGGGGCCGAGCGCCGCGGCGGCGAGCGCCGCCAGGCGCACCGCGGTCCGCCCGCGGGCCCGGAACGCCGCGGTCAGGAACGCCGCCGAAAAGATCGCCGCACCCGGTGATGGCGCGGGCCGTCCTCTTCGATCTCGACGACACCCTCTTCGATCACCGCCGTTCCGCTCGCGCCGCGTTGACCGCGCTGCACCGCGACCACGGGCGCGGCACCGATCTCGACGCCTTCGAGCGCGAGCACACGAAGTATCTCGAGGTCATGCACGTCGAGGTGCTGGCCGGACGGGTCGGCCTCGACGCGGCGCGGCGCGAACGGTTCCGTCGCGTGTTCGACGCGCTCGGCGTCACGCTGGCCGATCCGCAGGTGGACGCCGTCGCGTCGGCGTACCGATCCGGCTACATGGCGGCGCGCCGCGCGCTCGACGGCGCCGCGGAGCTCCTCGCCGCGCTGCGCCCATACGCGCGGATCGGTATCGTCACGAACAACCTCCTCGAGGAGCAGCGCGACAAACTGGAATACTGCGGCCTGGCGCCGTTTGTCGACGAGCTGGTTGCCTCGGAAGACGTCGGCGTGTCGAAGCCCGACCCGGGCATCTTCGCGATCGCGCTCGCGCGCATGGCGGTGGCCGCGGGCGAGGCCGTCATGGTCGGCGACTCGTGGGCCAACGATGTCGCAGGCGCTGTGAACGCCGGGATCCGCCCCATCTGGTTCAACCCCGATCGCAAGGCGGCCCCCGCCGCGCGGTGTGGCGTGCGGGAGATCCATGCGCTGGCGCCGCCGGAGGATATCGTGCCCCTGATCCTCGATCTCGAACAGGCGCGGCCGTGAGCCTGCCGCCCCCTCTGCGCATCGGCATCGACCTCGGCGGCACCAAGATCGAGGCGGTTGGACTTGGTGCGGACGGCTCGGAGCGCTTCCGCCGGCGCGTTGACACCCCGCGCGGCGATTACCGCGCCACGCTGCAGGCGATCGCGGATCTGGTCGCCGCGGCCGAGGCCGCGACAGGAGAGCGCGCCACCGTCGGCGTCGGCATGCCGGGCGCGATTTCCCCCGCAACCGGGCTCGTCAAGAACGCCAACTCCACGTGGCTGATCGGCCACCCGCTCGATCGCGATCTCGAGCGGGCGCTCGAGCGGCCGGTCCGGCTCGCCAACGACGCAAACTGCTTCGCGCTGTCGGAGGCGAGCGACGGCGCCGCCGCGGGAGCGCACGTGGTCTTCGGCGTGATCATCGGCACGGGGGTCGGCGGAGGGATTGTCGTCGACGGCCGGGCCCTCGAGGGCGCGAACGCGATCGCCGGGGAGTGGGGCCACAACATGCTGCCCTGGCCGGAGGCCGGAGAGTGGCCGGGGCCACCCTGCTATTGCGGCCGCCACGGCTGCATCGAGACGTTCCTCTGCGGGCGCGGGTTGCAGGAGGCGCACGGTGGCGGCGACGCGCCGCCGGCGCGCGCCATCGCCGCCGCCGCCGCCGCCGGCGATCCGCGCGCGTCGGCGGCGGTGGAGCTCTACACCCACCGCCTCGCCAAAGCGCTCGCGGGGGTGATCAACCTGCTCGATCCGGATGTCGTGGTGCTGGGCGGAGGGCTCTCGAACATCGAGTCGCTCTACCGGCGGGTGCCGGAGTTGTGGGCCCGGTGGATTTTTTCCGATCGCGTCAACACGCGGCTCGCCCGCGCCCGGCACGGCGATTCGAGCGGCGTGCGCGGCGCGGCGTGGCTGTGGCCGTTGTAAGGTTCTATGGCGTACGGATCAGGGCCACGGGCGCAGGTTTCAAGATCTGGTCGAGCTGACGGGCCGTGATACGGAAATGCGAGGCGTTCCAGACGACCTTGCCGTCGCGGAGCAGCATCACCTGCGGCGTTTCGTGGCGCAGGCCGAGCCGTTGGGCGGCGGCGTCGGACACCGGCCTATGGGTCTGCACGGTGATCATCTTGTACGACACGCCGCCGTCGGTTCCGTCGAGGTGAATCTGCAGCTCGTCGAGTGCCTCGCAGCTCACGCCGCAATGACGGCTGTGCTTGAACAAGACGACGGGCCGGTTGCAGGACTCGGCGATGGCGGCGTCCAGCGATTGAACGTCGTGCAGCGGCGTTGGGCGTGTCATGAAGACATCATTGTAGCAGGGCAGGCGCTGGCCGTCGTAGCAGGGCGGGAGCTGCCCGTCGCGAGCTCAGCCTGCGCGCGGCGCGTCACGAATGTGCGCGGCTCGAGCGGAC
>JANOJK010000444.1:0-2639 GCA_031408165.1 Acidobacteriota bacterium
AGCGCGGACGAGATGTTCATCACCTCCACGACGCGCGAGCTCAGTCCCGTCGTCAATATCGACGGACGCGCGATCGGATCCGGCAAGCCCGGCCCGATCACGAAACAACTGCTCGAGCGGTACCAGACACGCGCGCAGGAATTGACGCGGCCGGTCGCCAGGCAGGCTTTGAATGTTGAATGTTGAATGTTGAATGCTGAATGTTGAATGTTGAATGCCCCCGGGGCGATCTCCGCGTGTGATCACCGCGTCAGGCGTAGTCCTCGATTGGAGGACAGGCGCACATCAGATTCCGATCGCCGTACGGGTTGTCGACACGCGAGACCGACGGCCACACCTTGTTCGCCCGCACCCACGGCAGCGGATACGCCGCCTGCTCGCGGGAATAGGGGTGCGGCCACGCGTCCGCCGTGACGGCGTCCGCCGTGTGCGGCGCGTTCTTGAGGACGTTGTCCTTCGCGTCCGCCTGCCCGTCGAGCACCGCCTGAATCTCCCCGCGAATCGCGATCAGCGCGTCGCAGAAGCGGTCCAGCTCTCCTTTCGGCTCACTCTCCGTCGGCTCGATCATCATCGTCCCCGGCACCGGGAACGAGACGGTGGGAGCGTGGAAGCCGTAGTCCATCAGGCGCTTGGCCACGTCCTGCTCGTCGATCGACCCCGCCGGGCCGTGCTTGAACGGGCGCAGGTCGAAGATCAACTCGTGCGCGACGCGGCCGTTACGGTTCGCGTAGAGGACGTCGTAGTGCTTCTCGAGGCGCGCCTTGATGTAGTTCGCGTTGAGAATCGCCACGCGCGTCGCGTCGGTCATCCCCTCCGCGCCGAGCATTCGCACGTAGCCGTACGAGATCAGCAGGATGCTCGCGCTTCCCCACGGAGCGGCCGACACGGCGGGGATGGCCTTCGCGCCGCCGGCTGGCCCCACCGTGTGTCCCGGCAGGAACGGCACGAGGTGCTGCGCGACGCCGATGGGGCCCATGCCGGGGCCGCCGCCGCCGTGCGGGATGGCGAAGGTCTTGTGCAGGTTGAGATGGCACACGTCGGCGCCGATCGACGCCGGGCTGGTGAGCCCCACCTGCGCGTTCATGTTCGCGCCGTCCATGTACACCTGCCCGCCGTGCTCGTGGACGACGGCGCATATTTCTCGGATCCGCTCCTCGAAGATGCCGTAGGTCGACGGGTAGGTGACCATCAGCGCCGCGAGCGCCTCGTGGTGCTGCTGCGCCTTCGCGCGAAGGTCGTCGAGATCGATGTACCCGTGGCTGTCGCACGCCACGATGACGACGCGCAGTCCGGCCATCGAAGCGCTGGCCGGATTGGTCCCGTGCGCGGATGAAGGAATGAGGACGACGTTTCGATCCAGGTCGCCGCGATCGCGGTGATACGCGCGGATCGTCATCAGGCCGGCGAATTCCCCCTGCGCGCCCGAGTTGGGCTGCAGCGACATGGCGGCAAACCCCGTAATCTCGCACAGGGCAGCCTCGAGGTCCCGGAACAGTTCCGCGTATCCCCGGGCCTGATCGACCGGCACGAACGGGTGCATGCGGCTGAACCCGGGCCACGACACCGGCAGCATCTCGGCGGCGGCGTTCAGCTTCATCGTGCAGGATCCGAGCGGGATCATCGAAGTGTCGAGGCCGACGTCCTTGCGCTCGAGGTTGCGGATGTAGCGCATCATCTCCGTCTCGGAGTGATGAGTGTTGAAGACGGGGTGCTGGAGATATGTGCCGGTGCGCTTGAGCGCGTACGGCGCCTTCAGGGTGAAGGGCATGCCGTCCCTGAACACCGGCCGGCCGGAAACGGAAAACACCTTCACGATATCACCGACGTCTTCGATCGTGGTCGTCTCGTCGATGGAGATGCCGATCGCGCCGTCGGCGAAATAGCGGAAATTGATGCCGGCCGACACCGCCGCCGCGCTCACCGCGGCGGCATTGGCGCCTTCGATCCGCAGCGTGTCGAAGTAGGCGGCGTTGGTCTGCGTCAGGCCTTGCGCGACGAGCGCGTCCTCGACCGCGCGCGCCATGTTGTGAATGCGCTCGCCGATGGCGCGCAGCCCGTCGGGCCCGTGGAACACGGCGTACATCGCGGCCATGTTCGCCAGCAGCGCCTGGGCGGTGCAGATGTTCGACGTCGCCTTCTCGCGCCGGATGTGCTGCTCGCGGGTCTGGAGCGCCATGCGGTAGGCGCGGCGGCGGCGCGCGTCGACCGAGACGCCGATGATGCGCCCCGGCGCCTGCCGGACAAACGCCTCTTTCGTCGCGAAGAACGCCGCGTGCGGGCCGCCGTACCCGAGCGGCACGCCGAAGCGCTGCGAGTTGCCGACGACGGCGTCCGCCCCCATCTCGCCGGGAGGCGTCAGCAGCGTGAGCGCCATCAGGTCGGTCGCGACCGCCACCAGCAGGCCGGCCGCATGCGCCTTCTCGATCGCCGGTCGCAGATCGCCGACCTCGCCGCGATCGTCCGGATACTGCAGCAGCAAGCCGAACGCCTTGTCCATAGGCAGCGCGTCCGGCTCCCCGAACTTCAGCCGGATGCCAAGCGGCTCCGCGCGTCCCCTCAGGACGTCGATCGTCTGCGGGAACGTCCGTGACGACACGAGGAACACACTCTCCTGGCCGGCCGGCGCCTTCTTCGTGTTC
>JANOJK010000468.1:0-1780 GCA_031408165.1 Acidobacteriota bacterium
CTGGATCTGCCTGGTGCTGAAGCTGCGGCACCTGCTCGGCGGTGAAGGGGAGTTGGCGGTTACCAGTTAACGGTTGCGGTTCGCAGGTCGCGGTTCGGCGGTTTACAGTGCGCGGTACTTCACGGAGAACGATCAATCACGAAGGCACCAAGTCACAAAGGCACGAAGCCTCGCGGGTTCTTATCTAAGTGTCTTAGTGCCTTAGTGCCTTCGTGGCTTCGTGCTCGAGCCGTTGCCCTCAGCCGTTGCTGCTGGCGATTGGAGTTCACGGCTCACCGTGGACTGCGGCAACCGTAGCCTGCAAACTGTGACCTCGCAGACTGCGTTGGTCAGACCTCGCGCCGCCCTTCCATCGCTTTGTGCATCGTGAACTCGTCGGCGTACTCGAGGTCGCTGCCCACAGGGACGCCCATCGCGATGCGGGTGACGCGGACGCCGAGCGGCTTCAGCAGCCTGGCGAGGTAGATCGCGGTGGCCTCCCCCTCGACATTCGGGTTGGTCGCAAGGATCACTTCCTGGACCTCGCCGCTGCCGACGCGCATCAGCAGCTCCTTCACCTTCAAGTCATCCGGGCCGACGCCCTGCAGCGGCGACAACGCGCCCATGAGGACGTGGTACCGACCCTTGAAGTCGCGCGTCTTCTCGACGGCCGCCACGTTCTCGGGCTCCTCGACGACGCAGATCACGCCGGCATCGCGCCCCGTGCTGGTGCAGAAGAAGCACGGATCCACATCGGTGATGTTGCTGCACACCGAGCAGTAGGTGACGCGGTCCTTGACCTCGCGCATGGCGTCGGCGAGGCGGTCGATCTCCTCGCGCGGGGTCTTGAGCACGTGATAGGCGAGGCGCTGGGCGCTCTTCGCGCCGATGCCGGGCAGCCGCTGGAGCTGTTCGACCAGCTTGATCAGCGGATCGGGCCGGTTCATCACAGGCCGGGGATCTTCAGGCCGCCCATCATGCCGCCCATCTGCTCCTGCAGCGCATCGTCCACCTTGCGCTGGGCGTCGTTGATGGCCGCCAGGATGAGGTCCTGCAGCATCTCGACGTCATCTTTCGACACCGCTTCGGGATCGATCTTCAGCGACAGCAGCAGCTTCGAGCCGCTCATGACGACGGTGACCATCCCGCCGCCGGAGGTGGCCTCGACCTTCATTTCGGCCATCTGCTTCTGCAGGCGTTCCTGCATCTGCTGCGCCTGCTTCATCATCTGCTGGATATTCATGGCTACATCTCTTCCACGTCTTTGATCTCGGCCGCGAACACGTCGAGCATCGTCTGCACGCCCGTGTCGGACAGGGCGCGATCCTTGAGTGACTGCTGGCGATCGGGCCCCGGCACGTCACCGGTACCGGGGGACGGGCCGCTGGCGGGCCCTGACGCGCCGGGCGCCGCGACGCCGGCGCCGTCCGCCGCCGTCACCCCCATTTTGCGCCCCGCGAGCTGCGTCGCCGCCGCTTCCAGCCAGGAACGGTTCTGCTCGAGCTGCGCACGGAGCGCCCGGTGCTGCGGACCGAACACGAAGACTACCTTGTCAGCCTGGAGATCGATCCGCTGTGCCTGGGCGACGACGGTTCCGTAGAAAAACTTCTTCGTTCGGCGGATCTCCCCGAGGAACGCGTCTTTGAGTTGCGACGGTTCGACGGCGTTGAGATTCGGCCCGCCTTCGCCCCTCTCGATCGACGGCGGCCTTCCCCCTCCCCCCGCTGACGGGGGCTTTCCGCCTTCCCCGCGCGCGAATTCCGGCGGCTTCGGCGGGACTGGCGGCGGGGCGAGCGGCGTC
>JANOJK010000473.1:0-3032 GCA_031408165.1 Acidobacteriota bacterium
CTGGAAGGTGTAGAACTCGACGAGGGCCCGCCCCAGGTAGCGAAGGTGCCGCAGCACCTCCTGGCCCAGGTACTTCCCGTACGACAGCGGCGGCGCGGACGGCCGCCGGTCGCCGTAGGGCCGGATGCGGCGGAAGCCGGCGATCATCGGGTGCGTCTTCTCGGTGAATGCCGACCAGCGGTACCAGACGTAGTTGCGGACCAAGTCAAACCGCGCCTCGCGCGTCGGGCAGCGCTTGAGCGCCCGGATCATGGT
Source organism: Acidobacteriota bacterium (assembly GCA_031408165.1). Classification (GTDB taxonomy): domain Bacteria; phylum Acidobacteriota; class Vicinamibacteria; order Vicinamibacterales; family 2-12-FULL-66-21; genus JAICSD01. Next base: position 256 of record JANOJK010000473.1, read on the forward strand.
CTCGGGCCGGTAGAACTGCTTCCAGGCGGCGCGGTAGGCCTCGGTCCACTCGGGCCGGGTCATGCGGGGGTGGTCGAAGATCGCGTGGAAGCTGTCGAACCTCGAGAAGTCGGCGTCCCTGGGGACGCCGGCCGCCACGGCGCGTGCGTGGTCCTCGCTGCCCGGGAGCAGCGTCAGCATGAAGTAGGAGACCTGATCGGCCCCGAGCGCCGCGAGGGTCGCGACGTCCCGGGTGACCGACGTCGGCGTGTCGTGGGGGAAGCCGACGATGTAGGCCGCGTGGACGAGGATGCCGTGCGCATGGCAGAGGTCCCAGAAGGCGCCGTAGGTGTCGACCTTGTTCTGCTTCTTCCCGGCGTCGACCAAGTTCTCGGGGTTCACGGATTCGACGCCCATGAAGATCTGGGCGCGACACCTGGGGCTGCTCGCGGCGGGGATGCTGCTCGTGCTGGCGTTCGCCGCCTGGCTGCAGATCCCTCAGCTCCTGACGACCACGTCCGGCGTGGTCACCGGCGCGACCTACGCCGACGTCCACGCCCGAATACCGGCGCTGTGGGTGCTCGTCGGCGCCGCGCTGCTCGGCGCCGCGCTCGCGGTCTGGCAGGCGCTGGCGGGCGGGCGGCTGTGGCCGATCGGCGCGGCAGCCGCGCTCTACCTCGTCGTCTCGATCGGCGGCAGCGTCTACGCCGGCATCATTCAGCGCTTCGTCGTCGCGCCGAACGAACAAGTGAGAGAGACGCCGTTCATCGTCCATAACATCCTGGCGACGCGCATGGCGTTCGGTCTCGACGGAGTGGCCGAGAGGCCGCTCTCGGGGGAAGCGCACCTGACGCGCGCGGACCTCGAGCGCAACTCGGCGACGATCGACAACGTACCGCTCTGGAACGATCGTCCGCTGCTCGACACGTTCAGCCAGATCCAGGAAATCCGCACCTACTACGACTTCGTCGCGGTCGACAACGACCGGTATACGATCAACGGCCAGTACCGCCAGATCATGCTGTCGGCGCGCGAGCTGAACTCGCGGAGTCTCCCGAGCCGCACGTGGATCAACGAGCACCTCACCTTCACCCACGGTTACGGCTTGACCCTGGGCCCCGTGAACGAGGTCACAAAAGAGGGCCTGCCGGTCCTCTTCATCAAGGACCTTCCTCCCGCCTCCACGGAGGACCTCAAGGTGACGCAGCCCGCCATTTATTACGGCGAACTGCCGAACGATCACGTGTTCGTCAAGACCAAGACCGAGGAGTTCGATTATCCGCGCGGCGACGACAACGTATTCGCCGAGTACAAGGGCAGCGGCGGCGTGTCGCTCTCGAACGTCTTCCGGCGGCTGATGTTCGCAATCCGCTTCCGCTCGACCGACACGTTCTTCTCGCCGAACCTGACCGAGGAGAGCCGGGTGATGATGTACCGGCGCATAGCGGAGCGCGTGGAACGGATCGCGCCGTTCCTCAGGTACGATCCGGACCCCTACCTGACGATCGCCGACGGCACCCTGGTGTGGATGCAGGACGTTTACACGACGTCCCAGCGCTATCCGTACTCCACGACGGCCAACGGCGTGAACTACATCCGCAACGCCATCAAGGTGACGATCGACGCCTACCACGGCAAGACGACGTACCACCTCGTGGACCCGTCGGATCCGATCGCGCAGACCGTAGGAAAGATCTTCCCGGGACTGCTGAAGCCGCTCGAGACCATGCCCGAGAGCCTCAGGGCGCGCCTGCGCTACCCCCAGCAGATCTTCGCGATGCAGGCCTCGATGTTTGCGACCTTCCACATGACCAACCCGGCGGTCTTCTACAACCGCGAGGACCAGTGGGAGATTCCGTCGTTCGAGGTCGGCGGCAAGCCGACGCCGATGCATCCGTACTACACGATCATGAAACTGCCGGGGGAGAAGGGGCCCGAGTACATCCAGATGCTGCCGTTCACGCCTCGGGGCAAGGACAACCTGGCGTCCTGGATGGTGGCAAGGAGCGACGGCGCGAATTACGGCAAACTCGCGGTCTTCCAGTTTCCGAAGCAGACGGTCATCTTCGGGCCACGGCAGGTCGCGGCGCGCATCAACCAGGATCAGGCGATCTCGCCGCAGATCACGCTGTGGAATCAGCAGGGTTCCGAAGTCATCCAGGGCACGTTGCTCGTCATCCCGATTGAGGAATCGCTCATTTATATCCGCCCGCTCTACCTGAAAGCCGCGGGCGGCCAGATCCCTGAGCTGAAGCGCGTCATCGTCGCGTATCAGAACAACATCGTGATGGAAGAGACGCTGGGCGCGGCCCTCGAGCGGATCTTCCCCGGCGGCGCCGCACGCGCGCAGCCGCGGCCTCCGGCAGTCGAGGGCCAGCCCGCGCCGGCGCCCGTGGTCGAAGGGACGCAGCCGTCATCGCCGGATGTGCGGTCGCTTGCCGAGCAGGCGCGGTCGCACTACCAGCGCGCCCTCCAGGCCCAACGAGACGGCAACTGGGCGCTCTACGGCGAGGAAATCAAGAAGCTGGGAGAAGTCCTGGAGAAGATGCGGAACAAATGATGAAGAACGCCATCCGCACGATCGGGCGAGGCCGTAACGCCGCGCTCGTCCTCGCCCTCGCCACCGCGCTCGGCTCCGCATACGCGTTGCCGCGCGCACAGGCGCCCGCAAAAAAGGTCCTCTCGGTCGAGGACTACACCAAGTGGCGGACCATCAGCGGCCAGGAGATCTCGGGCGACGGCAACTGGGTTGTCTACGGGCAGGCGCTCACGAACACGGCGCCGACGGAAACCAAACC
>JANOJK010000495.1:0-3164 GCA_031408165.1 Acidobacteriota bacterium
GCGGGGGATTGAGGCGGCCGCGGTCCGGCGCATCGCGAGCAGCGCCGCTCCCATCGTCCCGAGAAAGCTGCGTCGATCGAGTGTGCTCATCGTTCTTAGGCCTCCGGGCCATCATTCTAATGTTTCCTATCGTCTTGTCGAGTGCCACGCCGGCCACCGCTCCGACAATCCAGCGGTTCAGCAGCGGTCTGGGCCATAGCGGGTCCACGCGAAACGTGGGGACCTGGCGCGGGATCGCAGCCTGACGGTGCGCGAGTGGAACCGTCAGCATAGGGCCGGTGAAGAGGAGGAGGACGAGGGCGAGCACAAGGCTGTACCGAACAGGATGTTGACGGATGAGCCTCTTCAGCGACTTGCCGATCAGTCTAGCCGACCCTCGCCATCCAGGTGTGCTGAACAGGACAGACACCCGTTATGGGGTGCTTCATGCTGCCTTCTTGTCCGGCCTTCATCACTCCCTCGGCGCCGGTCCGCACATCGTGCATCCCACGATCGCCGTGCTCCTGCTGACGGCGGCCCTGGCCTCCGCGCAAGACGTCACGGCGCCGGCCTTGAAAGCGGCGTTCATCTACAACTTCGTGAAGTTCACCGAGTGGCCCAGCGGGCTGGTGCCAGCCGCGGAGCCTTTCGTCATGTGTGTGCTCGGCGACGCCGCCGTCGGCGACGCGCTCGAGCGGGCGGTCAAGTCCCGTCTGGTGGGGGGCCACAGCATGACCGTGTCACAGGTGGCGTCCGCAGGGCCGCTGCGAGGGTGCCACGTCCTGTACGTGTCGGGCGTTCCGGCCGGTCAGGCGGCGCAGCTCGTCACGGGACTGCGCGACGTGCCGGTGCTGACAATCAGCGACATCGAGGGATTTACCCAGGTTGGGGGCATCGCGCAGTTCTTCTTCGAGCGCGGTCAATTGCGCTTCAGTATCCAACACGAGTCCGCCAAGCGCGCTCGTCTCCGGATCAGCTCGAGGCTGCTCGCACTGGCGAAACCACATGACTGATCCTCAACGGTCACGGCGGGTCGTCCTGCTGGCCATCATGCTTGCAGTGTCGCCCTCCGCATGGGCCCAGGCGCCCCTTCCCGAGCTCAGCCTCGAGGACTTGATGAAACTGGACGCCGGGCAGGTCTATGGCGCCTCCGAGCGGCTCCAGCCTGTCATCGAGGCGCCCGCCTCGGTCTCCTTCATCACCGCGGAGGAGATCAAACGGTATGGCTACCGCACGGTGGCGGACATCCTGCGGGGCGTGCGCGGGATGTACGTGGTCGACGATCGCAACTACAGTCTCATCGGGACCCGCGGGTTCGCCCTGCCGGGGGATTACAACAGCCGCATGTTGCTCCTGATCAACGGACACCGCTACAACGACAACGTGTTCGGGCAAGCGGAGGTCGGTGCCGAATTCGGACTCGATCTGGCCATCGTCGAGCGTGTGGAAATCATCCGCGGGCCCGCCTCGTCACTCTATGGCGACAGCGCGTTCTTTGCCGTGGTGAACGTGATGACGCGGACCGGCGCCTCGCTCAGGGGCAGGTCGATGACCCTCGAGACAGGCACGCTGGGGACGCGGGTGGTGCGGGCCACCGCAGGGCAGGGCTTCGCAAACGGCGTGGATGTGGCGTTGTCAGGCACCTACGAGCGCACCGATGGGGTCGGACGGCTCTACTTTCCGGCGTTTGACACGCCGGCCACCAACAACGGAGTGGCGGAGGGGCTCGATGGCGAAGGCGTCCGACAGTTCTACGGCCGCCTGGACTTCAAAGGCTTGACGGTGACCGGCGCGTATGGCGCCCGGCAGCGGGACGTGCCGACCGCCTCGTTCGCGACGCTGTTCAACGAGCAGGAGTCGCGGCAGGAGACAACCGATCGTCATACGCTCGTCGATGCGGAGTATGGGCGCCTCTTCAACGGCACGCGCGCGACGTTCCGGGCCTCCTTCGATCGGTTCACCAGCAATGGGATCTATCCGTTTGCCGGCGAGCCGGACGGCGCGCCAACGCTCGTTGGGGTCAATACCGCCGTCGGGACGCGGTGGAGCGTCGGCAGTGGACTGACTCGAACCTTCGGCGGCCGGCACACCGTGAGAGCCGGGGTCGAGTTCATCGACAACGTGCGGCAGGACCAGACGGCGAGCTATGTCGTCGATCCCCCGCTGTTCGTCCTCGACAGCCACCGCTCCTCGACGCAGCATGCGGTCTATGTCCAGGACGAAGTCCGGCTCGCGCGCTGGCTCATCGTCAATGGCGGCCTTCGCTACGATGGCTACGAGGACTTCTCGCGCTTCACGCCCCGGGCGGCGCTGATCGTCCTGCCCTCATCAGAGCAATCGGTGAAGTACCTGTACGGCCGCGCATTTCGAACGCCGAACGCATTCGAATTGACCAGCGAATATTTTGGAGAACGGGTCAGCGATTTGCGCCCGGAATCGATCGACACGCACGAGCTCGTGTGGGAACGCTATGTCAATGACTGGCTGCGCACGTCCGTTTCCACGTACTGGTACAAGGTCGAGCAGCTGATCACTCTGGCACCCGACGACTCGGCGTTTCTGGGCATCGCGTTCGTCAACCACGGGGAAGTGCGGGCGAAGGGTCTCGAGCTCGAAGCGCAGATGCGCCTCGGTGGAGAAGCGCGGGCGCTGATGAGCTATGCGCTTCAAAGCGCCATCGATCAGGAAACGCATGACAGGCTTCCGAATTCGCCGCGTCATATGACCAAGGCCAGGATAAGCCTGCGCGGTCCAACGCGTCTGTCGGTCGTGTCCGTGGAAGGGCAGCATCTCAGCAGTCGGCAGACCCTTGCGGGCTTGACGGTGTCGGCGGCGGCGACCGTCAACGTCAGCATGATCCAGCCGCTCGGGCCGGCCTGGGAGCTCTTCGGCAGCGTGCGAAATATCTTCGACGCCGAGTACGCCGACCCCGCTTCCAGTCAGCACAGACAGGACAGCATCCCGCAGAACGGCCGAACGGCTCGGATCGGACTCCGCTGGAAGATCAACTAGCAGACGCCGCGACGCTCAATCCGGTCGATCGTGCGGTCGCCGCTTTCGATCCTGCGGACACGCTCGTCCGTGAGCTTGAGCCGCTCGTCGCCAGACGCCACGAGCGGAGAACCCGGGGCCATGACGCGGGACGTAATCGTCCGCGTGAACAGCTCATGAGGTGACAGGTTGGG
>JANOJK010000512.1:0-4309 GCA_031408165.1 Acidobacteriota bacterium
GGCTCACGCTCACGGCTCACGGCTCATGCACGAAGACCACTAAGGCGTGACATCTGACGGCTTACGCCTCACGGCCCACGGCTTATGAACGAAGATCACAGAGATCAGGATCGTTGCGAGGAGCGGGCGGTGGTACGTCGGCCTGCCTGAGTACTGGAAATAGTCCGATCGAAAGCAGATACTAGCGGGAATTGAGACCCTCGGATCGGGTTCTCAAAGGGGGTCAGACAAACTATGAGTACCGCAACCCCGTCCGCAACCGCTACGCTCCCCGCTCTTGCCACCGGATTCAAGCCGTCCATCCCCATCCGCTCGAAGTACGACAACTGGATCGCGGGCCAGTACACGGCCCCTGTCCGGGGGCAGTACTTCGTCAATCCAACGCCGATCACCGGCCAGCCCCTCTGCGACGTCGCCCGCTCCACGGCTGAAGACGTGGAACTGGCGCTCGATGCCGCGCACGCCGCGGCCGCCAGCTGGGGCGCCACCTCGCCCGCGCACCGGGCCACGCTCCTCAACCGGATTGCCGACCGTATCGAGGCCAACCTCGACACGCTGGCGTTCATCGAGACCATGGACAACGGCAAGCCGATCCGTGAGACCACGCACGCCGACATGCCGCTGGCCATCGATCACTTCCGCTACTTCGCCGGCGCCATCCGGGCGCAGGAAGGCGGCATCTCCGAGATCGACCACGACACGGTGGCCTACCACTTCCACGAACCGCTCGGCGTGGTCGGGCAAATCATCCCGTGGAACTTCCCGCTGCTCATGGCGGTCTGGAAGCTCGCCCCGGCGCTCGCCGCGGGCAACTGCGTCGTCCTCAAACCGGCCGAACAGACGCCGGTCTCCATCATGGCCTTCATGGAGCTCATCGCCGACATCCTGCCGCCGGGGGTCCTCAACGTCGTGCAGGGCTTTGGCGTCGAGGCCGGGAAGCCGCTGGCCTCGAGCCCGCGGATCGCGAAGATCGCGTTCACCGGCGAAACGACGACCGGACGGCTCATCATGCAGTACGCCTCGGAGAACCTGATTCCGGTCACGCTCGAGCTGGGCGGCAAGTCGCCGAACGTCTTCTTCGCCGACGTCATGGCGGCCGACGACGACTTCTTCGACAAGACGCTCGAGGGTTTCACGATGTTCGCCCTGAACCAGGGCGAGGTCTGCACGTGCCCGTCCCGCGCGCTCGTGCAGGAGTCGATCTACGACAAGTTCATGGACAGGGCCATCGCGCGGGTGCGGCAGATTGTCGAGGGCAATCCGCTCTCGCCGACGACGATGATCGGCGCGCAGGCGTCGAACGACCAGCTCGAGAAGGTCCTGAGCTACATCGACATCGGCAAGAAGGAAGGCGCCAAGGTGCTCACCGGCGGCGAACGGCGGATCCATCCCGGCGAGCTCAAGGACGGCTATTACGTCCAGCCGACGGTGTTCGAGGGGAACAACCGGATGTGGGTCTTCCAGGAGGAGATCTTCGGACCCGTGGTCTCGGTCGCGAGGTTCAAGGACTTCGATGACGCGCTGGCGATCGCCAACGACACGCTGTACGGACTCGGTGCCGGCGTGTGGAGCCGCGACGCCAACACCTGCTACCGGATGGGGCGCGGCATCAAGGCCGGCCGGGTCTGGACCAACTGTTACCACGCCTATCCGGCGCACGCGGCATTCGGCGGCTACAAGCAGTCGGGTATCGGGCGCGAGAATCACAAGATGATGCTCGACCACTACCAGCAGACCAAGAACATGCTGGTGAGCTACAGCCCGAAGAAGCTGGGCTTCTTCTAAAGACGCGCGATGATCGACCCCGCGCAACTGGGCGTGGCGCGTGTCGCCATCACCACAGCGGCCGAGGACGTGCTGCGCCAGCTCGTGGCGCAGCACGGTCCGCTGCTGTTCCACCAATCGGGTGGCTGCTGCGACGGCAGCTCACCGATGTGTTTTCCCCTGGGTGAATTCCGGATCGGCGCGCGGGACGTGTGGCTCGGCGAGATCGGCGGCACGCCGTTCTACATCGGGGCACAACAATACGAGCACTGGCAGCACACCCAGCTGCTAATCGACGTCGTCCCCGGACGCGGGAGTGGCTTTTCCCTCGAAGCGCCGCTCGGCGTGCGGTTCCTGACGCGGTCCCGGGTCTTCGACGAGGCGGAACAGGCATGGCTCGAGAGCTGTCCCGCGCCCCGCGGTCCGCAGCCCACCGCGGGTAGCTGATTGGCGGACGCGGGTCAGATGTCAGTGCCGGCGCGCCAGCAGAGATCAGAGCCAGGGGTCTCAGATCGACTTCAGGAATTCGACCAGATCGGCCTTTTGTCCTGGGGTGAGATTCAACTTGAACTGATCGTTGTAGCGATCGACCAGCATGCGCCCTGTTTTCATAGATAAGAGTGCGCCGGATCTGCTGGCGGAAGGCGATTCTGAGAAGAGCGGTTCGCCTACCGCCGGTTGAAGATCTCTGCGGAGATCCGGGCGCACTCGGGACAGAGCTCGTGCTTGAACTCTCCGGGATTTTGCAGAACATAGGTTTCGAGCGGCTGCCAATCTCCTGCCTGACGGATCTTCCGGCATCGTCTGCAGACCGGCAGCATTCCGGTCAGCAGCAACACTTCGGACGAGAGGCGCTTGGTCTGACCGGCGGTCCGGTCAACGAGCCAGGCGAAAGACGCCAGCACCGTTATGCGAATGGCGGCGTTCACGGCTGACTCGACGAACGTCCAAGGCGGGTCCCACAGCGTAATGAAGTACAAGCGGCAGAGCGGGAGGATCACGGCGAGCGCAAGACCCAGCTTGCGGCCGCTATTCCATGCGGCCAGCGAGACGGGAACCAGATAGACGATAGGAAACTGGATGAACGGCCCCAGGGCATAATCGATGGCGAGACACCCGATGCTCAGGGCGATCCACAAAAGGGTTAACGAGGTGTGCCCTGGTCGGATGGGTGGGTCTGACATACGGAATTATGGCACTCCGCTCGACAAGCGGTCGCGACAAGGTGCGGCGCAAACGCCACGTCGATGAGCATAGCACTGCGTCGAACTCGCCGCCGTGCAAGGCGTCGGCAATGAGCGCCTCCGGCAACGCGCGTGCCCGATCACGCACAATCACCCGAGCGGCGTCGAGGTGCTCGATCGCATCATCGTCGGCATGGTTGCTACGTGAGCGGGCTGGCTGTGAGATCGCGCGAGCCTGCTCAGCGCTTCGCTGCCCGACCGCTTCGTTTGATGTCGACGACCTTCAAGCCCGTCGCTTTGGCGAGGGCGAGCTGCCGATCGTCAGCGGACACGAACACCTGGCAACTGGCCGCGTGTGCGGCGGACACGTGGAGAAGGTCCAAGCTCCGGGTCAGCAGCTTCGCCGCATGGTTCCTGGAAAGCTCGCAGGCACTCGCGAAGACCCGATCCCAGTCGAGCGCCAGTGACACGAGCCGCTGCGCCTCGATATCTTCCTGCAATTGCGTCCGGATGGCGCGATACTCCTCGTCACTGATCAGTCCCCGGCCGATCAGCAATGCGAACGCGTTGGGAACCTCGAGCTCGTGTAGCGGAGTAAAGGGCACTTGCGGCGAACCGCGGAGGGCGCGACGAGCCGCCTTTGAGAAGCGTTCGGGCACGTAGACGGGCACCAGCGCACTCGAATCGACGTAGGTCGTCACCGCTCGCCTCGCCCCTCCGAGACCGCGTCGGCTCCTCCAGGGGTCACGACGCGTTTACCAAAGACCGCCTGTACTCGAGCATCGAGATCCGGCCACGGCGATGTCGGGCTGCCGGAGCGCATCGGCGCCAAACGGGCGACCGGCCGCCGGCGCCGTGTGACTTCGATGACCTGGCCTCGCTCGACGCGTGCCAGCACGCGCTTCAGATTCTGCTGCAGCTCGCGAATGGAGATCGAGGTCTTCTGCATGTCTGACATTTTGTACGACAACTGGCTGAACGTCAAACACGAGCGGCCCAGGTGTGCTTCAGCGGTGGCAATCCGCGCGCGCCTGGCGTGTTCAACAGCCGGATTCTCTTGAGCGTGACCGGGCGATCCCCACGATCGCGACGAGCACGAAGCCGCAGGTGAGTCGACGAGGATTCATGAGTGCTCCAAGACTCCAAGTCCCGGGCCATCATACGCATTCAGCGTGGGTGACCATTCCACAGTGGCCGGAGCGCGCCCAACGCGCTCCGGCCAGTGGTTGGCTGACGGTCGCCGATCGACGAATCGGCCACCGATGAGCATGAGGACGCCTCAGATCGACTTCAGGAATTCGATCTAGGGCAGCCAGCGATAGATAAAAAGCGAGACACCCAAATGCAAGAACACATACCGG
>JANOJK010000518.1:0-11456 GCA_031408165.1 Acidobacteriota bacterium
GGGGGGGGGGGGTCCACCCGGCGGGGGGGCCCCCCCCGATGGGGTGCGGGGGGGGGTTCGCCCCGGGGTATGGCCCGCCCCCCCGCGGCGCGCGGCGCGCCGCGACCGCTTGACGTCCCTGTACCTATCTCTACCTACCTCTCCTCTACGTACCTCTACGTACGCGTTCGAAAGATGTGGTGTCTTTGTGCGTCTCTGTGCGTCTCTGTGACCTCTGTGCCTCTGTGTTCCTCTTGTTGGCTCTGTGCCCTCATACATCCAGGACAATCGTCGCTCTCCACCCGCCATCCTGCTCGGTGATTTTCAACCCGTGATACGTCGCTCCCTTCACCAGCACTCGTGAGGGGTGGCGCGCCGGGTCGAGGACCTCGCCGGCGACGGTCGCACCCAGATGCCAGCGGCCGGCGCGCTCCTCCAGCGTCACGCTCGCCCCGGAGAACAGCATGTTGTGTACCTCGAATCGATACAGCAACTCATTCAGCCAGTCGACGAGCAGATCCTCGAGCGACCCCGCCTCCGCTGTGACGAATTGTGTCACCACCGGGTGGACGCGCTCGATCTCGGTCAGCGTGTCGGTGAGGGCCTGGGCGGCGAAGGCGAACAGGTCCTCCCGGGTCCGCCCGGCGAGCTCGGCGGCGACGTCTGCGGTGTGATCAATGAACGTATACCCCATCCGTTTTCGCAGGCCTTACGTCTATACTCAAACCATGCCGTTGTCGATCCCGGCTGTCCAGGCCGCCTTGAGAGAGGAAGGCCTCGACGGCTGGCTGCTGTACGACTTCCACGGATCCAACCCGATCGCCCGACGGCTGGCGGGTATCGATGGCGCCACCAAGACCACACGACGGTGGTACTACGCGATCCCGGCGAATGGGGAGCCCAGGAAACTCGTCCATGCGATCGAGTCCTTCAACCTCGACCACTTGCCTGGCTCGAAGGCGGTCTATTCGCAGCGTGACACGCTCGCCGCGGGCCTCAAAGCGGTGCTCGGCGGGCTGACGCGGATCGCCATGGAGTACTCACCCGGCAACAACATTCCCTACATATCGCGTGTGGACGCCGGCACGGTTGAAGCCGTCCGGCAGCTGGGAATCGACGTGCGCTCGTCAGGAGACCTGGTTCAGCGGTTCGAAGCGATCTGGTCCGACGAGGCCCTCGCGACGCATCGGACCGCGAGCGAGCGGCTCTACCGGATCAAGGATCGCGCCTTCGAGTTCGTGCGTGAGGAGCGCCGGGGCGGGCGCCCGCTGACGGAGCTCGACGTGCAGCGGCAGATGACCGGCTGGTTCGACGAGGAAGGGCTGATTACCGACAGCCCGCCGGTGGTCGCCGCGCAGGAAAACGCCGGGGATCCGCATTACGGACCGAGTGAAAAAAAGCACCGGGCAATCGGCGAGGCCGAGGTCGTGCTCCTCGATCTGTGGGGCAAGCTGCCGCAGGCGGGGGCCGTCTATGCCGACATCACCTGGGTGGGCTTTACAGCCCAGGCCGTTCCGGACCGATACCTGCAGGCATTCACCGCTGCGCGCGACGGCCGCGACGCTGCCGTGGCCCTCGTCCGCGACTCGGTGGCGGGCGGGCGGGAACTGCGGGGGTTCGAGGTGGACCGCGCCTGCCGTGCGGTGGTCGAGCAGGCCGGGTTCGGGGCCGGGTTCGTGCACCGCACCGGCCACAGTCTCGGGACCGAGGTGCACGGCAACGGCGTGCACATGGACGACTTCGAGACCCACGACGAGCGGCGGCTGATCCCCGGGACGGGGTTCACGATCGAGCCGGGTGTCTATTCGAAGGCGTTCGGCGTGCGCACCGAGATCAACATGTTCGTCGGGGAACGCGAGGCCACCGTGTCGGGTCCGCTGCAGAAAGACTTCGTTCTGTTGTAGGGAGTAGGGAATGTCCACTGGAAAGACTTCGGCCTTTTACGTCGTCCTGATCGCGGTCGCCGGCCTGGCGGTCGGCATGGTCATCGCCTCGCGGCTCGATCTCGCGCCGGCCTCGTCGGCGCAGTCCGTCGCGGTGCCCGTCATCAACAGCGCGCCGCTCACCGGAGCGATCGACGCGACGACGTTCCGGAACATCGCGAAGTTCAACGCGCCGGCGGTCGTGAACATCCAGACCGAGGTCCGCGCCCGCAACCGCGACCTGACCGAATACTTCGGCGGGGGCGGCGGCGGCGGGGAGGACCTGCTCCGCCGGTTCTTCGGGGGGGACGAGCCCCAGGCGCCCGCGCCGCGCGGCCGCAACCGCGGGCAGGGGCGCAGCAACGACGCCCCCGTCATGGAGGGGGCCGGCACCGGCTTCATCATCAACAAGTCGGGGCTGATCCTCACCAACAACCACGTGATTGACGGGGCCGAAACCATCCGGGTGAGCCTGTACGGCGGGGAGCGCCTCGAGACCTACGCGGCGCGGGTCGTCGGGCACGACGTCGTCACCGATACCGCGCTGCTGCAGCTCACCGAGATGCCGCCGGCCCCGCTCACGGAGATGAAGTTCGGCGACTCCGACCAGATGCAGCCGGGCGACTGGGTCATGGCCATCGGCAATCCGTTCCGGCTGGGCCACAGCGTCAGCGTCGGCGTGATCAGCGGGCTCGGCCGCCTCTTCGGCGTCGTCGGACGCGAGCAGAACATGCTGCAGACCGACGCGGCCATCAACCCCGGCAACTCCGGCGGGCCGCTGCTCAACGTCCGCGGAGAGGTCGTCGGCATGAACACGGCGATCTACACCGATCAGCGTTCGGCGAACATCGGCATCGGCTTCGCCACGCCGATGAACGCCATCCGCGAGCTCCTTCCGCAGCTGCAGAACGGCAAGGTCGTGCGCGGCGTGATCGGCGTCACCGTGTCGAAGGATCACCTGACCGCCGAAACCGCCAAAGCCTTCGGCTTGCCGAACACGAACGGCGCGGTGATCCTGAGCGTGAGCCCCGACCGCGCCGCCGACAAGGCGGGCATCATCCCGGGCGACGTGGTCGTCGAGTTTGCCGGAAAGCCCGTGAAGGACAGCGATTCGATGGTCAGCATGGTGGTCAGCACGAAACCCGGCACCACGGTGCCGATCGCCATCTATCGCAACAACCAGCGCAAGTCGCTCAGCGTCACGATCGACGAGCTCGATCTCGAGGCCGAGCAGTCCGCGTCGGCGCGGCGCGGCCGGACCCCGAACGGCCCCGAGCCGCAGCCGACGACCACCGGGTTCGGCATGACGCTCGACCAGATCACGCCGGAGATCGCGCGGCGGATCGACCTGCCGTCGAACGCCGGCGGCGCCATCGTCAGCGACGTGGAGCGCAACAGCCCCGCGGCCCGGGGCGGCGTGCAGGAGGGCGACGTCATCCTCGAGGTCAACCGCCAGAAGGTCGCGAACGTGAGCCAGGTCACGCGCGAGTTGCAGAAGGTGCAGAACGGGCAGGTGGCCTTCCTGCTCGTGTGGCGCAACGGCAACAACCAGTTCGTGACCATGACGAAGCGCTAGGAAGGGGCCGGGACTGCCCCTCATTCGTCGCCGGTTCCCGATCCCGGCGCTGTGCGGCCTCGGCCTCATCGCGCTGGCCGGGACCGGCATGCTGCTGGAGATCGAGCCCTTCTGGTCCTGGCACACGCCCATCGCCTGGACCGGCTACATCTTTTTCATCGACGGCTGGATCTGGCGCCGGCGCGGCGAATCCCCCATCCGCAACCACCGCGCGGAGACGGTGTTCCTGGCCCTCGTCAGCATTCCGCTCTGGATCATCTTCGAGCAGTACAACAAGCACACGCTCTTCAACTGGCACTACATCGGGCTGCCCGAGACGCTGCTCGTGCGATACGTCGGGTACGCCTGGGCGTTTGCGACCATCTGGCCGGGGATCCTGATCACGGCGGAGCTCGTCGGCGCGATCCGCGATCGCCGCGCCCCCGAGTACCGGCGCATCGACCCGGCGCGGATCCCGCTCGATGCCGTCGCCTGGACCAGCATCGCCGCCGGCGCGGTGATGCTCCTGCTGCCGATCGTGTACCCGTCGCCGTGGCTGGCGGCGCCGGTCTGGCTCGGGTTCATCTTCCTGCTCGATCCGATCAACGCGAAGTGCGGCGCCGAATCGCTGCGCGGCGACCTGCGGGCCGGCCATTCGTGGCGCCTGGTGAACCTGCTCGTCGCCGGCATCGTGTGCGGCCTGCTCTGGGAGTGCTGGAACTACCGGGCCAACACGAAGTGGGTCTACACCGTGCCGGTGCCACCGGATATCAAGCTGTTCGAGATGCCCCTGGCGGGCTACCTGGGCTTCCCCGTCTTCGCCGTGGAATGCTTCGTCATGTACGTCTTCGCGCGGCACTGGCTCTGGCGCGGCGCCTGGCGGCCGACGGCACTATAATCAGCGGCTTATGGGTACCGCCACCACCCTCGAGCGCGAAGTCAAGCTGAGCTTCGATTCGGCCGAATCCGCGCGCGAGGCGGTCCTTGCCGCGGGGGGCCTTCCCCTGCTCGGCCGCCGGCTGCAGGAAGACGCCCTCCTCGACACCCCGGACAGCATCCTCCGCGGTCGCGCATGCGCGCTGCGCATCCGCATCGAGAACGGCAAGAGTCGCATCACCTTCAAGGGGCCCGTCCAGGAGTCCCCCATGAAGCTGCGCGACGAATTCGAGACGGTCGTCGGCGACGGCGTCCTCCTGCTCCGGATCTTCGAGGAGCTCGGCTACCAGGTATGGTTCCGCTACGAGAAGTACAGGGAGGAGTTTTCGCACGAGGACGTGACCGTCGCGCTCGACGAAACGCCGGTCGGGGTGTTCGTCGAGATCGAAGGCAGCGAGCGCGGCATCATGGCCATGGCGGCAGCGATGGGCCGCTCCCCCGCCGACTACATTCTCGACTCGTACCGCGGCCTGTTCCTGCAGCGCCGGGAGGCGCTCGGGCTGACGGGCACCGACATGGTGTTCGACCCAGCCGCCTGCTAGTGGCGATGCCCACCCGGGCGCTGGTGCTCGCAGCCGGCCTCGGCACGCGCCTCCAGCCCCTGACGCACGCGCGCGCCAAGGCGGCGGCCCCCGTGGACGGCGAGCCGCTGGCGCGCCGGGCGATCCGCTGGCTCGCCGGCCATGGCGTCCGCGATCTCGTGCTCAACCTCCATCACAAGCCGGAGTCGGTCACCGCGGTGGTCGGCGATGGCGGCGACCTCGGCGCGCGCGTCCGCTATTCGTGGGAGTCCCGGGTACTCGGGTCCGCCGGGGGGCCGCGGCACGCGCTCCCGCTCCTGCTCGACGGACTCGAGCCGGGCGCGAGCCGCACGCTCGTGCTCGTCAACGGCGACACGCTCACCGACGTGGACCTGCCCGCGATGGCCGACGAGCACCGCCGCAGCGGCGCGCTCGTGACGATGGCGCTCATCCCCAATCCGCGGCCCGACAAGTACGGCGGCGTCCTGCTCGACGGCGATCGCACAGTCACCGGCTTCACGCGCCCCGGCGACCGGCAGCCGTCGTTTCACTTCATCGGCCCCCAGGTGGTCGAGCCGGAGGCATTCCTGCCGCTCGAGGACGGGGTGCCCGCGGAATCCGTCCTCCGCGTCTACCCCCAGTTGATGGCCAGCCAGCCCGGGTCGGTCCGCGGCTTCGTCAGCGAGGCCGCGTTCCATGACATCGGCACGCCCGCGGATCTGCTGCAGACGTCGCTCGATCTCGCGGCGGCCGACGGCCGTCCCGGCGATCCGCGCCGGGGCCGCAACGTCCGCGTCGCCGCGTCCGCACGCGTCACGCGCTCGGTACTGTGGGACGAGGTGACGGTCGGCGCCGGGGCGGTGCTCACCGAGTGTGTCGTCGCGGACGGCGTGCGGATCCCGGATGGCGCGCACCTGTCGCGCTGCGCGATCGTGCGCGGGGCGCGGGATCTCGAGATCGTCAAACTCGACCGCTGATGCCTGCGGATTCCGGCTTAGGATAGCGAAGCGATGGAGAGACGGCAGCCGGACGTGGACGATGCGCGCGAGCGCATCCAGGGCTATCTGGATCGCAGCGGACTCGCGGCTGGCCGCCCTCGCGTCGTCCCGCTGACGGGGGACGCCTCGGATCGACGCTACTTCCGGATCCTGCTGCCAGACGCGCCGTCGATCGTGCTGGCGCTCAACTCGGCGCCGTTCGACGTGGCGAAGCTGCCGTTCGTGAATGTCGCCACGCTGCTGGCGAAGATGCCGGTCCCGATCCCGGCGGTGCTGGGGCACGCGGACGATCTCGGGATCCTCGCGCTGCAGGATCTCGGCGACGTCACGCTGCAGGCGCACCTGGGGGCCGCGAGCCCGGCCGAGCACGCGGCGCTCTATCGCCAGGCCGTCGCGCTCATCGCCACACTGCAGCGCCGCGGGGCCGATCTCGAGTCTCCGGAGTACCTGCCGTACGGCATCTCCTTCGACGTGGAGAAGCTCACGTGGGAGCTGGACTTCTTCACGAAGCACTTCCTGGAGGCCTATCGGGGCGTCACGCTCGCCGACGATCAGCTGAACGCACTGCGCGGGGAGTTCGCCGTCATCGTCCGCGAGCTCGCGGCGGAGCCCCCGGTGCTGTGCCACCGCGACTATCACAGCCGGAACCTCATGCTCCACGAGTCGCAGCTCTACATCATCGACTTCCAGGACGCGCGCATGGGGCCGGACACCTACGACCTCGCGTCGCTGCTGCGGGACTCCTATGTCGACCTGCCCGATCAAACCGTCGACGATCTGATTGCGTACTTCCTGGCGCTCAAGGGGATCACGGGTCCGGCGACAGACTTCCAGCGGCGCTTCGACGTGATGGCCCTGCAGCGCAACCTCAAGGCGCTGGGAACATTCGGCTATCAGACCACCGCCCGCCGCAATCCCGTCTACATTCAGTACATCCCCCGCACGCTCCGGTATGTGCGAAATAACCTGGAGCACCAGCCGCGATTCGACCGCCTGCGCGACCTCCTGGCGACGCACGTCGAGGAGTTCCGATAAGGCTTGCGGCACGCGCGACCTGAAGGTCGCGCCAACTGGTCGAAGGTCGTGCCAACTGGTCGAAGGTCGCGCCGACTGGTCGCACGAGGAGGTGCGATCGACCAGTTAACCCGGCCTTTAACCCAGGCGTCGTCGGACAACCCCGTTGCGGGTACAATCAGTAGTTTCCGGGAACGAGTTCCTCCGCCACCATGCGCTTTGGAGTTTCAACGCACCTCTATCACGACCAGCGGCTGAGCCGGGAGCACCTGGCGGAGATCGCGGCGTATGGGTTCGAGGCCATCGAGGTGTTCGCCACGCGCTCCCACTTCGATTACCACGACCCGGCAGCGATCGCGCGCCTCGCCGAGTGGCTCGAAGAGACGGGCCTCGCGCTGCACGGGATCCATGCGCCGATCGTCGACAGCCTCGCCCCCGGCGACAAGTGGGGCCACCCGATCTCGAACGCAGTGAGCGACACCGGGAAACGCCAGGCGGCGGTACGTGAAGCGGACGCCGCGCTGAATATCGCGCGCCGGATTCCGACCGACGTCTTCGTCGTGCACCTCGGGACGCCGACCGTCCAGGGCGGCGAGAACAACCGCGCGGCGGCGTTCCGCAGCCTCGAGGAGATCTGCCGGCTCGCAGAGCCGGCCGGCATCCGGGTCGCGCTCGAGGTGATCCCGAACCCGCTCTCGGATGGGACGATCCTGGTGGATCTGCTCGAGAAGGACCTCGACGCCCCGCGGACCGGCATCTGCCTCGACTTCGGGCACGCGTTCCTGATGGGGGACGTCGCCGACACCATCGAGACGGTGTCGGAACACCTCATCACGACGCACGTGCACGACAACGGCGGCCAGACGGACGAGCACCTGGTCCCCTTCGACGGGCGGATCAACTGGGACATCGCGCTGATGACGATGCAGAAGGTCGGCTACGACGGAACCTACCTGATGGAAGTCGCGAACACGGGCTCCACCGCAGTCGTGCTGGAGCGGGCCCGCGCCGCGCGCGCGCGGTTCGAAAAGTTGATGGCGTACTGAGGGTAGACCCGGCAGAATCACAGGCAGGAGCGACCGGAGCCGTGCGCTCGACTGCGAACCGCGGGCGGCAGAACTGATATGGGACAGATCGCCTACATCGAAGACATCGCGAGACACCTCGGCACGCCGGTGCGCCTGCGCGGATGGCTGCACAACCGCCGCTCCAGCGGCAAGATCCATTTCCTCACCCCTGCGCGACGGCTCGGGCTTCATCCAGTGCGTCATGTCGAAGCAGGCCGTGGGAGACGAGATGTTCAGGACCGCCGACCATCTTGCGCAGGAGAGCGCCATCATCGTGGACGGCACCGCCCGCGCCGACGCCCGCGCCCCGGGCGGCTTCGAGCTGGACGTGGCGTCGCTCGAGGTGGTGTCCGAAGCGAAGGACTACCCGATCACGCCGAAGGAACACGGCGTCGATTACCTGATGGATCGCCGCCACCTCTGGATCCGCACGCAGCGGCAGCAGGCGATCCTCCGCATCCGGCACGAGGTGATCAACTCGGTCCGTGACTTCTTCAACGGCCGCGGCTTCATCCTGGCCGACACGCCGATCTTCACGCCCGCGGCGTGCGAGGGGACGACGACGCTCTTTCCCGTGCAGTACTTCGAGGACACGACGGCGTACCTGACACAGAGCGGGCAGCTCTACAACGAGGCGAACGCCATGGCCCTCGGCCGCGTGTATGCCTTCGGGCCGACCTTCCGCGCCGAGAAGTCGAAGACGCGCCGGCACCTCACCGAGTTCTGGATGGTCGAGCCCGAGATGGCGTACGCGACGCTCGACGACGTGATCGCGCTCGCCGAGGAGATGGTGGCCTTCGTCGTCGGCCGCGTGCTCGACAAGCGCGAGCCCGAGCTGAAGGTGCTCGAGCGCAACACGGCGGCGCTCGCAAAGGTGCAGACGCCGTTCCCGCGCATCTCGTACGACGAGGCGGTGGCGATTCTGCACAGGAAGGGGATCGCCTTCGAGTGGGGCGGCGACTTCGGCGCCCCCGACGAAACGGCGCTGTCCGAGGAGTTCGACCGCCCGGTGTGCGTGCACCGTTATCCCTCGAAGGTGAAGGCGTTCTACATGAAGCCGGATCCGGACCGTCCCGACGTCGCGCTCGGCGTCGACGTTCTTGCACCCGAGGGCTACGGCGAAATCATCGGCGGCGGCGAGCGCATCTCCGACCTCGACCTGCTCGTCGCGCGCATCAAGGAGCACGGCCTCCCGCAGGAGGCCTTCGAGTGGTATCTCGACCTGCGCCGCTTCGGCAGCGTTCCGCACGGCGGCTTCGGCATGGGCATCGAGCGCCTCGTCAGCTGGATCTGCGGGCTGGAGCATCTGCGCGAGGCAATCCCGTATCCGCGTATGCTCTACAGGATGTATCCGTAGAGCGACGGCTAACGTGAAATGCTGAATGTTGAATGCTGAATGCTGAATGCTGAATGCTGAGTCGAGCCGGCTAGTCACAGAAGCTCACCAAGACCACAAAGACCACAAAGGACTTTAGTGATCTTAGTGATCTTAGTGATCTTCGTGAATGCGCCGTGGCGCGCGAACGAGAAGAAGAGGCTTTTCTGAAGATAGGTCTGGTTTCACTCGGCTGCCCCAAGAACCTCGTCGACGGCGAGGTGATGCTGGGGCTCGCCCGGCAGGCGGGGCACGAGATTACCGCCGACGCGCGCGACGCCGACGTGATCGTCGTCAACACCTGCGCGTTCATCGACAACGCCAAGCAGGAATCGATCGACGCCATCCTCGAGATGGCGCAGTACAAGCGCGGCGGCACGGCCACGCGCCTGGTCGTCACCGGCTGCCTGGCCGAGCGCTACCGCGACGAGCTGACGAAGGAGATCCCGGAGATCGACGCGGTACTTGGAACCGGCGAGGTTCCGGGCATCGTCGACGCGATTCAGGGGAGGTCGGAGGCTGGAGGTCGGAGGCTGGAGGCTGGGGTCGTACCCCTTACCTTCCACCCGAAGGCTTCACGTGCCACCAACCGCCAACCTCCAACCGCCAACCTCCAACCTCCAACCTCCAACCGCCAACCGCGAGGCCTGCCCACCTATCTCTACGACGCGGACAGTCCGCGCGTCCTCACCACTCCGTCCCACTTCGCCTACGTCAAGATCGCGGAGGGGTGCGACTATACCTGCGCGTTCTGCATCATCCCGACCCTCCGCGGCAAGTACCGCAGCCGCACGCGGGAATCGATCGTCGCCGAGGCGCGGGCGCTGGCGGGGCGCGGGGTGAAGGAACTGCTCCTCATCTCCCAGGACACCACGTTCTACGGAATCGACCGCCAGGAGCGCGGCGCGCTGGCCACGCTCCTGCGCCAGCTGAACGGCGTCGACGGGCTCGAATGGATCCGGATGCTCTACCTCTATCCGACGACGATCACCGACGAGGTGCTCGCGGCGATGGCGGAGTGCGAGAAGGTGTGCAAGTACGTCGACCTGCCGCTCCAGCACGCGTCGGCGGATGTGCTGAAGCGGATGCGCCGCCCGGGCAATCGTCAGACGTACGACAAACTGCTGGGGCGGATTCGCGACCGCGTCCCCGGCGTCACGTTGCGAACCACCTTCATCGTCGGGTTCCCGGGCGAAACCGATGAGGAGTTCGCGGAGCTGGAGGGGTTCGTGGACGACACGGGCTTCGACCATATCGGCGTGTTCACGTACTCGCACGAGGAAGGGACCCGCGCCCATGCGGTGCCCGACGACGTCACGGCCGCCACCAAGCGAAAGCGCCGCGACCGCGTAATGAAGCGGCAGCAGCGGATCGTCGCCACGCGCCAGCACTCGCGCATCGGCACGGAGGTGCAGGTCCTGATCGACGGTCCGTCGGCGGAACACGAGCTCGTGCTGCAGGGCCGGCTCGAAGGTCAAGCGCCCGAAATCGATCCCGTCGTCTACCTGACCGACTGCGACCCGTCGGTTTACGGCCGCGGCAACCTCATCCGTGCGCGTGTGGTCGGAGCGCAGGGGTACGATTTGCTGGCGACGCCGCTGCAACAGACCTGACGGTCTGCGCGAGCGGCAGGCAGGCAGGGCGCAGCCCTCCACCAGCCGGCATTGGTGATATAGTGTCGGATGGTGGTCGCGGGGGTTTTTCTGACAGTGGGCGGTGTGCCCACTTTTTGTGTTTTCAGGGGCAAGGGATTGCCGCGAGCCGAGGAAATCGCGAAGCTTCGGGACGCCGCGGAACGGGTTGCGCGGAGCCATGGCCTGGAGATTTTCGACCTCCAGCTCCGGCGCGAGCCGATCGGCATGGTCCTGCGGGTCGTGATCGACAAACCGGACCCGGGGCGGGTGGAGACGCCGGAAGAAAGCGTCGGGATCACGGACTGCCAGCGGGTCAGCCACGACCTGAGCGCGCTGCTCGACGTCGAAGATGAATTCGGGGAGGACGACCTCGGCGAGACCTACACGCTGGAGGTTTCGTCGCCGGGGCTGGATCGGGCGCTGCGGCACGAGCGCGACTACCGGCGCTTCGCCGG
>JANOJK010000525.1:0-1897 GCA_031408165.1 Acidobacteriota bacterium
CTCGCTGCGAAGTAACGGGCGGGAGATCACGCTGCCGGACGGCCGCAAGCTCTTCGTCGGCACCTCCAATACCGGCGCCCCGCGCGACGGCAGGGATGCCACGGACAAATAGCTAACGAGGCCCTGCCTCAGACCGTCGAGCATGTCGTGGTGGACACCGAAGGCTCTGGCCGGTCTGAGGCAGGGCCTCGTTAGAAAAAGAGGAGCCCCGGGAGCATGGCAGGGGATGTACCCTGCGCCTACGTAAATAGACCCTGTTCGTCGGTGGCCACATGGGCCGCGCTCTCCGGGAGCTCCACGGTCATGATACGCAAAAACGTCGCTGAGATCCTCCAGCACCACGTGACGTTCGAGCTGGAGGGGATCGACCGGATGTATCTCAATGCCTATGTCCCGTCGCTGCAGACCGGCGGCGGCGTGGTGTATTTCCTGAAGACGCAGCTGGGCGTCCAGGTGCCGTCCACGGTGATGGTGGCCCCGATGAGTCAGCGATTCGTGGAGGGGATCGAGCGCTTCGTCAAGACCGCGGGCGTGGATCTGATCACGTTCGAGAAGGGCCAGCGGAAGGACGACATCGCCCAGCAATATCTGGCGACCTTCACGGGCGAGGAAGGCGTGCTCTTCGTCGGCAAAGCCCAGGAGAAGGCGTGGGTGTTCCGCACCGAAAAACGGCGTGATGCGCGGGGCGTCTATCCCTGGATCATCCGCTCGACGGCGATGGTCAATCACTACTACGTCTACCTCGTCGACCGGGACTTCGGCC
This sequence comes from Acidobacteriota bacterium, assembly GCA_031408165.1. Classification (GTDB taxonomy): domain Bacteria; phylum Acidobacteriota; class Vicinamibacteria; order Vicinamibacterales; family 2-12-FULL-66-21; genus JAICSD01. The sequence continues at coordinate 764 of JANOJK010000525.1, forward strand.
CGCTCTTCATCAAGTTCTGCTCCTACTTCCCCTATCCCGCGAAGCTGTGTCTCAATGGGCACGAGTGGTTGAAGCGCCAGCTGACCCAGCGGGACGTGCCCTTCGAGCCGCTGGATAATGGCATCCGCGCGAGCGACGCCCCCGGCCGCGTGCAGCGGATCGCCGACACGCTGGACGCCGCCAAGATCGACGCGGTCTTTCGCAAATGGCTCCGCCGACTCCCGCATCCCTTTGCCGCGTCGCATCGGCAGGCCGGGTATCGGTACCACCTCTCGATCCTGCAAGCCGAGTTCGCCTTGACCCAGGTGCTCGATCGGCCGCTGACCGGCCGCTGTTTCTTCGAAGAGGTCGTCCGCGAGAATCTCGACATCGGCCGTCCCGATCAGATGCAGCTGATCTTCAATCGACGCGTCACACGCCGCACGCCCGGCGGCTTCCGCACCCGCGTCCTCACCGAGGGCGTCGTGCCCTCACTCCACGTGCAGTACAAAAAGTCCAAGGTGAAGCAGTACCACAAGGAAGGCCAGGCGCTTCGGACCGAAACCACCATCAACGACACCTATGATTTCGAGATTGGTCGGGCTCTCCGCAATCTGCCCGCACTGCGGGAGATCGGCTTCGCTGCCAACCGACGGTTGTTACACGTCGAATCTGTGAGCCACGACTGCCTGATTGGGGAAGACCGCTTGCACACCGTCACGTCGCCCGTCCTCGTCGATGATCAACGCGCCGCGGGCTTGCGCTTCGGCGACCCTCGCGTCCATGCGCTCATGCATGCGCTCTGTCTGTTCGCGCTCGCCCCCACCGGCTTCCGCCATCGGGAGTTGCGCGATCATGTCGCACAGTTGCAGGGCCGCGACCCGGCCACGTATCGGGCAGGCGCGATGACGTACGACCTGCGGCGCCTCCGGCTCCACGCCCTCATCGAGCGCGTGCCGCGCAGTCACCGGTATCGCATCACGCCGACCGGCGCGCGGGTCGCGATGTTCTACGCGCGGCTGTACACCCGGGCCCTCCGCCCGGCCTGCTCCCTTGAGCCCGAGGGCTCGGCCCGCGCGCAGCAGGCCTTCGATCGCTTGGATGCCGCGCTCGCCCAGTTCTTGGAGGAGGTGAAACTGGCGGCCTGAAAACTTG
>JANOJK010000549.1:0-2149 GCA_031408165.1 Acidobacteriota bacterium
TGAAGAGGAAGTCGCGCGCGCTCGGAACCTGGGTGACGGGCGCCGGCACGATGCGCAGCCGGTCCCGGTACCGATCGAACAGCTCGGTCTCGAACCGCGAGTGAATCCCCTGCTGGCCGGTCAGCTGGCCGTCGTAGTTCAGACAGGCATGGAGCGGCTGGAACGAGTCGCCGACGTAATGCGCCAGCACCGACGAGAAGAGGGTGATGTTGTCGCGCGCGTACGGCGCGGGATTGGGGCCGGCGAGCTGCTTGAACGCGTCGCGGAGTTTGGTGTGGATCTCCTCCGCGCGCCAGGGCACCGTGCCGTTCTTCACGACGAACTCGAGCCCGCGCGCGGCCACCGCGGCGGTGTAGTCGCGCGGCAGGTCCCTGAATGGAAACGACCCGTACGCGTCCATGTCGAGAAAATGGCGGGGGGTCTCGTCGGTGAAGCCGACCGTCCGGTAGGTGTCGGGATCGATCGAGTGCTCGACGAGCGTGGTGCGGAACTTCTGGAAGAACGGGCGAATCTCAGCCGGCAGCAGATCGATCGCCCGATCGGTGATGAACCTGTGACCGTTGAAGCCCCAGGCGCCGATTGGCGCGGGGCGCGCGGCGGAGAGCGCCAGCGCGAGTACGGCGATCGGCAGAGCCTTGCGCATGGATCGAAGGATATCCTACCTGCACGTCCATGCCGCGACTGGGTGCCCATCTTTCCATCTCCGGCGGTCTGCCCCGAGCGGTCGATCGCGCCGAAGCGAGCGGCTGCCAGGCGCTGCAGATCTTCACGAAATCCGCGGGCCAGTGGCGCGCCCGCGAGCTGCCGCCGGAGGAGATCGCGCTGTTCCGGCGGCGCGTCCGGCAGACGAAGGTCCGGCCCGTCGTCGCGCACAACAGCTACCTGATCAACCTCGCCGCCGTCGATCCGGTGTTGCGCCAGAAGTCGATCGAGGCGCTCGCCGACGAGCTGGATCGCGCCGAGTCGCTGGGTCTCGACGGCCTGGTGATGCATCCTGGCTCGTTCACGTCGGGCACCGAACAGGGCGGCCTCGCGCTCATTGCCGACGCGCTTGCGGGCGTGCTCGGCGCGCGGCCCGGCGCGAAGACGCGGATCCTGCTGGAGCACACCGCCGGCCAGGGCACGAGCCTGGGCCATCGGTTCGAGCACCTTGCGGACATCATCGATCTGCTGGGGGGCTCGGCGCGTGTCGGCGTCTGCCTCGATACCTGCCACCTGCTGGCGGCCGGCTACGACATCTGTTCGCCGGAGGGGTACCACGAGACCTTCCGGCAGTTCGGAAAGATCGTCGGCTTCTCGCGCCTCGCGGCATTCCACCTGAACGACTCGAAGAAGCCGTGTGCCAGCCGCGTGGATCGTCATGAACACATCGGGAAGGGGTGCATCGGCCTGGCGCCATTCCGGCGCCTGCTGAACGATCCGCGCTTCGCCAGGCTGCCGATGCTGCTCGAGACGCCGAAGGAGGATACGCCGGAGACGCGCAGGCTGAGCGACGTGGATCCGCTCGACCGCATGAACCTGGACGTCCTGCGCGGGCTGCTTCAGCCGCCGAAGACGTCCGCGGCGAAGCGGTAGACCTTCGCGCCGCGCCGCCAGCTGTCCGCCGGCAGACCGGCCTTCGTGCATGTGTGCGACAAAAATTGCGCCCGATCCCATCCCCACTCGGTCGCGACCTGCGGGAGCAACAGCCCGCGGTGGTGTCCCTGTTCGACGACGAGGCCGTGGAGGCCGATCACGATGGCGCCGGGATCGGATGGATCGATCTCTTCGAGCGGCCCGAGCACCGACACTTCAACCGCAAGATCGTCGAGCTCGGCCGCGCACAGGGGGTCGAAGCGGGGGTCCTCGCGCGCCGCGCTGACGGCGGCCCGCGCGATTTCCTCGGCCAGCGGCTGCCGGCACTCGAGCGTGCCGATGCAGCCGCGCAGCCGGCCGTCGCGCTTCAGGGTGACGAACGCGCCGCTGGCGTCCGGCAGGGCGCCGAGGGCTTCGGGACCCGGACCCGCCCCGCCGGCGGGCTGTCCGGTGACCGCTTCGGTGACGGCCGCCCGCGCGATCTCGACGAGCGTCCGCTGCTGTGCCTCAGTGAACATCTGTGGACGTGGCATCGCTGAAGGTGCCGAGGGCGGCGGCGAGGTAACCGACGACC
>JANOJK010000588.1:0-1902 GCA_031408165.1 Acidobacteriota bacterium
TGAGAAACAGCGTGGCGGCTTCGTCGAGCAGCGCCGTGGCAAAGCCCGGGTCGCGCCGGGCGCGATCGCCAATCGTCTGCTTGAAATCGCGGGTCAGTGCCATGATCGATCATCTCCTCTTGCGCGACCGTGCGGCCCGCGCAGCGGGCGCGCCCGCCGGCGGGTTCGCTCGCGTCGCCCAGGCCGACGACGACCTTGGCGGCCGCGTGGGGCGTCGAGGCCGTCGAACCACGCTCGGTACGGCACCGACCTATCTTCGCGGACGTACTCTTCAACGCGACTGCGACCTGGTAATGGTAACATATTCGTGACCATTGCCGACTAGCGGACGCTGCCATGGTCCGCTGGACATCTCGGCGCAAAGCATGGCGCGCAAGTTTCTGGCGACTTCGTGGTCGAGCCCGTGCTATTGACCCAGGTTCTCTGCATCGGCGACCTGCTGGTTCGTAGCTGACGCCGCGCAACCGGAGCAAATTCACCGACGGACAGACTCTGAAGATGGTCTGCGAACGGAGGCCGGCCGAAAGGATCATCGCCGGGCGCCCTGAAAGCCGATCGTCCGCTGGGGGCGCCGAACAGGCGCCATCAGTTCTCGGATGGCGTGAAACACCACCCGGAACTGACCGTCGCACTTCCGCTCGAGCGCGTCGAGCTTCCGGGCCAATTCTTCGTTCCCGCCGAGCATGCGGCGCAGCTGCACGAACGCGCGCATGATTTCGATGTTGACGCGAACGGCCCGTTGGCTCCGCAACACGCTCGACAGCATGGCCACGCCCTGCTCGGTGAATGCGTTAGGAAGGTACTTGCGATGCCGGCCGCGGCCGCCGTCTAAGGTCACAGTTTGTGACCTTAGAGAGTTCCGACCGCGGTCACTCTCTAGGATCACAGATTGTGATCTTAAAGACGCAGTTTCTTTGGCGGTTAGTTTGAACATGAAATCAGAGGGAAATCGATTTGCGTTGCGCGCAACGGCCTGGTTCAGCGCTCGGACGTCGACTCCATACAGGTCCGCCAGGTCGGCATCCAGCAGCACGTTCTGACTGCGGACTCTCAGAACCGCACGCTGAATCACTTCGGCGTCAACCCGAGCCTTCCTCGCCATCTTCGACGACGATGGCATCGTCCTCGGGCCAGCACAAGATGGGAAGATCTGCGTCACCCCGCAGCGAAGCGGCACGCAGGTTCCTCAGCATCCGACGTGGGTAACCGCGATACCAAGGGTCGCCGACCGCAGTCAGCCGCGCCAGCCCTGTTCGGTCGTCTCCAGCAGCTGCAGAACGGTATCGTGCCACCCGAGGAGCTCTTCCCGCGTCGGGGGCAGCTCGTACGGATGAAAATGCGCCGCGCGACTGAGCGCCGTCCACGCGAGGTGCGCTTGGCGTGCAACGGGCTCATTAGGCAGGTAGGAGCCAAGACAGAGGAACTGGGCGCGTGTCGAGGACTCCTCCACTCCCCGCGCCTTGGCGCTCCAATAGGTCTTCAGCGCGACCTCCAGCGCCTGCCGCTGCAGAAGGACGGCGGCGCGTGGCCACAAGCCGCGGGTGTCGGAGGACGATCGATCGATCAACTGCTTGGCTGACGCCAGAATTTCCCGAGCGACGGTCTCCTCGGCGCCCGTCATTTCAGCTCCACCAGTTGTCTCGATAGCCGCTGCGAGCTGTCGATCAGCGTCTTCAAGTCGCCCTCAACGCGCTCGTGCGCGCCCATCTTGCAGATCCTGAACGCCTCGACGGCCCACGGTCCGAACCGCTGCAGGCGCGGCATCACCTCGTTGGTCCTGCTCGCGTCGTCAAACAGCGCGAGCGCGAGGAGCGGATGAATCCTGGCGTTCTCGGCCAGCAGGCCCTCGACGACGTCGTGCGACTCTCCGCGCGCGAGGCGACGCCGGCGGACGCATTCCAT
>JANOJK010000633.1:0-1718 GCA_031408165.1 Acidobacteriota bacterium
CCGAACGCGGTGAGAAAGTACGAGTCGACCGACGCGTCCGGCAATTGCAGCGCCCGCCGTCCCGGGTAGCCCGGAAAGTCCTCGCGCACCCCGGTCACCTGCCCGATGGCATCGAGCATCACTTCAGCCGGAAGCCGCTTCGCCAGGTAGTGCGAGTGGTACTTCAGGTCCCCGGCGTTGGTCGCGGTCGGTGTGGACGTCAACTGATATGTCGAAGAGTTCATGATCGTGCGGGCGAGATGCTTGACGTCGAAGCGGTGCTCGACGAAATCACGCGTGAGGGCCGCGAGCAGCTCGGGGTTGGACGGCGGGTTGGCGTCGCGGATGTCGTCCACCGCCTCCACGAGCCCCCGCCCCATGAAGTTCTTCCACACGCGGTTGACGAGGGCCCGCGCGAAAAACGGGTTGTCCGGCGCCACGAGCCAGTCGGCGAAGTACTGCCGGCGGTCCTGCGCCGAGTCGAGGGGCAGCGGCGGCCCGTCGAGCGGACGCGGCGGCAGCGGCGCATTCAGCCGGGGATGGTTGATCTCTCCCGCCCCGGCCGGATACACGATGGTGTCGCCGCGCTCCGATCCGCTCTTGGTGGCGACGCGCGAGAACAGGTTCGCCATCTGGTAGTAGTCCTTCTGCGTCCACCGCTCGAGCGGGTGGTTGTGGCAGCGGGCGCACGTGATCGAAAACCCCATGAACGTCACCGACACGTTCTCGGTGACGTCGACGGGATTCTTGTGCAGGACGTAGTAGTTGGCGGCGCCGTTCGACAGCGCATTCCCCGACGCGGTCAGGATCTCGCGCGTCATCGCGTCCCACGGCTTGTTCGCGGCCACGCTCGCGCGGATCCAGTTGTAATACGCCCACATGGCGTTCGACTGCAGCCCCCGGCTGGACACGAGCAGCAGATCGGACCATTTGTACGCCCAGTAGTCCACGAACTCCGGGCGCTCGAGCAGCGCGTCAATCAGCCGCGCGCGCTTGTCGGGCCGCTCGTCCGCCAGGAACCCCCGGACCTCGTCGGGCTCGGGCAGAATGCCGGCGGCGTCGAGATACACGCGCCGGATGAATTCGGCGTCGGACGAACGCCCCGACGGCTCGATGTTGAGCTCCTCCAGCTTGCGCAGGATCGCCTCGTCGATGAAATTGCTGCGCGGCGCGCGTGCGTAGACGGCCGGATCGATCCGGGTGGGAAACGGCGACGCGATCCGCGCCGTTACGAGACGGCTCAGATACCACGCCGAGATCGCCGCCTCGCCCGTTCCCTGCACCTTCACCACGCCGTCATCACTGACGGTGGCGACGGCCCCTTCGTTCGTCGTGAACTTCGCCCATCGCGTCACGTCTTCGGCATGGCCGTCCGAGAAACGCGCGCGCACGACCATCGGCTGCTCGTCCCCCGCCTTCAACCGCGCCGCGGCCGGGAACACCTCGAGGCCCGTCATGACCGGGTCGGAGTCCGACGGCGCGGGCGTCCCTCCGGCGATCCATTGCGAGAGCACGCGATACTCCGGGGAGTCGGTGGTGAAGCGCCGCCCGCCGCCGTGCGACACGGCAAGCGTCGGCTTGAGCAGCATGAGGCTTCTAGCGGGCTCGACCGGGTTGACACGGCGGGCCGTCGCCTGCCGCGTCAACGCCAGGTAGTCCGCCTCGGGATCGTAGCCGCGCAGCGTCAGCTTGAACCCGCTCTTGCCCGCCAGCGCGCCGTGGCACGGTCCCGAGTTGCA
>JANOJK010000783.1:0-1760 GCA_031408165.1 Acidobacteriota bacterium
GGTCTGGCGACACGGCTGCTCCGCGAGGTTATGGCTGAGTCGGCGGCCGCGGGAGGAAAGGTGGCCACGCTCGAAGTCCGGGCGTCAAATGCCGCCGCTCTGGCACTCTACGGGCGCCTGGGCTTCCATGTGGCAGCGCAGCGGCCCGGGTACTACACTCACCCCGAGGAGGACGCCCTGATTCTGTGGCGCGAAGGGCTTGATACATCTTCTTGAAGGCCCCCCCCGGTTATGGTACCGTGGCCGTATGAGTGTCCTCGGGTAAGACTCCTTCAATCAGGAGGCGGAAATGCCGACAGATTTCGAAGAAATGAAGAAGCGGCTGCTGGAAAGCAACGACGAGTTCCGCCAGCTCGCCACGCAGCATCACACCCTCGACGAACGCATCCACGACCTGGCCATCCGCCCGTATCTCTCCGAACCCGAGCAGCTCGAAGAAGTCACCCTCAAGAAAAAGAAACTGCAGTTGAAGGACCAGATGGAGAACATGCTCCGGCACCAGGGGGCCGAGCCGGTCCGCGCGGCGTCGCACGCCTGAACGCTCCTTCGTCCAAAGGTTCGAGGCCGGTCCACCGCGAGGCCGGCCTTTTTTTATGTCGGCATCGGCCCTCACCGAAATTCCATGAAGATCGACAAGGCAGGCCTTCCGTTCATCGCCGGCGCGCTCGTCCCCGCGGTCGCGCTCGCCGGATCCCGGCGCTACGCCTGGGCGACGGGGTTTGCCGCGCTGAGCGCCTTTTTCGCGTACTTTTTCCGCGATCCCGAACGCCGGGTTCCGGCCGATCCGGGCCTCGTCGTCTCGCCCGCCGACGGGCGGGTGGTCATCGCGGGTCCGTCCGACGGCCGCTGGAGCCCGCCGGGCGACTGGCAGCAGATCACCATCTTCCTCTCACCCATGGACGTCCACATGAACCGGACCCCGGTGGACGGGCGCGTCACGCGCGTGGAGTACCGCGCCGGCAAGTTCCTGCCGGCCTATAAGGAGGATGCGAACCAGAACGAGCTGAACGAGATCTGGATCGACCACCAGGGAGAGCCGGTGGTGGTGCGGCAGATCGTCGGCGTGCTCGCGCGCCGTATCGTCTGCCGCGTCGTCGAAGGGCAGACGCTCGCGCGCGGCGAACGGATCGGCCTGATGAAGTTCGGATCACGGATGGACGTGTTCCTGCCCGCGCGGGCGGAGGTCCTCGTCCGCGTCGGCGCCCACGTCGTCGCCGGCGAGACCGTGCTGGCCCGCCTGCCCCCGGAGGCAGGTGCTTAATCCGCTGGCGCGGCGGCAAAGCGATCACCCCCGCCGGTTGCGGCGGGGCGTGTTCCTGCTGCCGTCGTTGATGACGGTGGCCAACCTGTTCTGCGGCTACGCGTGCGTCGTGTATGCCACGCGCGGCGACTTCGACACGGCGGCGGTGCTCATCGCCATCGCGATGGTGCTCGACACGCTCGACGGCTTCCTCGCGCGCCTGACCAACTCGTCCTCGGCCTTCGGCGTCGAGCTCGATTCGCTCGCCGACGTCGTGTCATTCGGCCTGGCGCCGGCGATCCTGGCGTTCCACTGGGGCCTCTGGCCCGCGGGCCGGCTCGGGTGGGCGGCCGGCTTCATCTATCTCACCGCGGTGGCGATGCGGCTCGCGCGCTTCAACATCCAGACCGGGGCGGTCTCGGACAAACGCTACTTCGCCGGCCTGCCGAGCCCCGCCGCAGCCGGCGTGATCGCCTCGACGGTGTTCCTGTATCCCTGGGGCCTGCAGGAATGGCGCCTC
>JANOJK010000663.1:0-2825 GCA_031408165.1 Acidobacteriota bacterium
GTTGGTGGCGTTCGTCTCGGCAGACGGACCCCAGGCTACCGGCGCCGCCGGACAGGCGTCCACGCTCTCGGGCGGCGGACTGACCTGGACGCTGGTGGCACGGGCCAATCAGCAGTGGGGCGGCGCGGAAATCTGGACGGCCGACGCACCCGCGGCGTTGGCTAACGTGTCGATCACCAGCACGCTGCTGCGGCACCGCGCGCCAACCGACTACCTCCACCTGCTTCGTGTCGTCGCGTTCGCCGGCGTCAGCGGTATTGGCGCCTCGAACGTGGCCAGCGGAGTGACTGTCGCCAACGCGACGGTCGGCCTCACGACGCAAGCCGACGGGTCGATCGTCTATGCGGTTGGCGAAGACTGGACCAACGCGATGACACGCACGGTTCCGGCCGGACAAATCATCGACGTTCAGCGCCTCGGCGCTGACGGCGACACGTTCTGGGTGCAGCGGTCCACCGGCCCGATCGTGGCGGCCGGCCCCGTGACGTTCAGAGCGACGACAGCGGCGCAACCGGCGCCCGGCGATCGCTGGAACTTCGCGATCGTCGAACTGATGCGCTAACGCGTCCGGGCGCCACATCGCGGGGTCGTCAATCCCGCGGTGTGGTCCCGGCATACCGAAGCCCGAAAATTCGGGGCGGCCCGCGGGCCGCCCCGAACGTGTGGTTCGCAGGCCGCGCGCACTGACCGCGACAACACCCCTCCCCTCTTTTCCCCTACCACTGCCAGCAGAAGTCGCTCTCCAAACCCATGGTTGGTCACGTCTGATCCCAATCCCTCGCGGCAGCGCTGATCGGGCTGTCATCCACCCCGGCGGGCGGCTGCACGCGGTGACAGGCCGCCGCTGGCGATCTGCGGGTCGGACCTGCAGGCCGCAATTCCACCGGTCTGCAGTGCCATGCCAGCGTTGCTCGACAACTCTTCCTGGGACTTCGATGGCGTAGTCCAGACACTCGTTCAGCAGCCGCCGGCACGCGACGCGACGGGCAACCACGCGAGCGACATTTTTGCGGTCACGGTGACTCGCACCCTCGTGACGATTCGCAGTGGGTCAACTCTCGAAGGCCCCCTCAGCGTGACCGTCAACTACGTCGGCGGGAGGCCCCGTATGTCCATTTGGTGGACGCGGGCCCGCTGCGTCTTTCTCCAAGGCCTTCCAGACCGCCGAGCGTTCGCCAGGGCACTGGCGCGGATGCCGGGTTTCCGGCAGGCGCTTCGAAACAGGGGGATTCATGGGGCCTTTCAGCGAGGACCGGCGGGCAGAGGAGTTGCACGGATTCGTTGCACCATGCCACTCGGTTCACGGATGAAGATCTTCGTGCTCGTCTCAGGGGCAGTGCTGCTCGCCGCCGGTTGTTTCGCCGGCGGGGTGTGGTGGACTCACCGCAACGGGCCGGCTCCGCAGACCGAGGCGCGCGTGGGCATCGGGTACGCCTGTCCGATGCACCCGGAGTATCGGCGCGACCAGCCGGGAGACTGCCCCGTCTGCGGCATGCGCCTCGAGCCGGTGCGCAACGGAAAGGCCTCCCCACTGCCGGCGAGCGACGACGACGGAGCCGTGCACGTGAGCTCCGAACGGCAGCAGGCGGTGGGTGTCCGGCTCGGTGTCGCGGAGCGCGTGGCGGGCACGCGGATGCTCAGGACGACGGGACGAGTCGCGCCACGGGAGAACGCCACGTATCCGATCGTCGCCGGTGTCAGCGGCTGGATCCGCGATGTGAAAACCGCGACGTCAGGGAGTCGCGTGAAGAAGGACGAAATCCTGGCGTCGTTCTACGCCCCGGAGTTCGTGGCCGCTCAGCAATCGTACTACTCAGGACTCGAGACGGTCGACCGCGTGTCCAGCCAGCAGCTTCAGTCTTACAACCAGAACCGGGTCGTCGAAGGCGTCCAGCGGTTCGCCGACACCTTGCGGAACCTGGGCGTCTCGGAGACGCAGCTCGCGGTCATGGCCAAGCGCCGCGAACTGGTGCAGGACATCCACGTCACGTCGCCGGTTGACGGCTTCGTGCTCGCGCGCAGCGTCTCCCCCGGTCTGCGTTTCGACCGCGGCTTCGAGCTGTACCGGATTGCGGACTTGAGCCGGGTCTGGATCCTCGCCGACGTCTACCCGCATCAGTTGCCGTTCATACGCCGCGGCGCGACCGCCCGCATCACGACGGCGCAAGAGAACCATCCGCTCTCGGCGACGATCAGCAGCACGGAGCCGATCTTCGACGAAGCCACGCTCACGCTCAAGGTGCGGCTGGAGACGGCCAACCCCGGCGTCGTCCTCAAGCCGGGCATGTTCGTGGACGTGGAGCTGCCGCTCGAGCTGCCGGCGACGCTCGCGGTGCCCGCCGACGCCATTGTCGATTCGGGACTCAGGAAAATCGTGTTCGTGGATCGCGGCAACGGCTACTTCGAACCCAGGCAGGTCGAGACCGGCTGGCGTATCGGTGGCGAGGTGGAGGTGACGAAGGGCCTGATGCCCGGGGAGCGGATCGTCGTCTCGGGCACGTTCCTCATCGACTCGGAGAGCCGGATGAAAGGCGCCGCGCAGAGAATCGCCGCCGCGGCCGCCGAGGATCCGGTGTGCGGCATGCAGGTGGACGAGGCGCGCGCGACGGCAGCCGAGCGGACCGCCAGGCACGGCGGCAAGGTTTTCTCCTTCTGCTCTGACGACTGCAGGCGAGAGTTCTCCAAGGATCCTGCCCGCTACGGCACGCGCACCCCCGTGCCGAAATGATCCCGCGCATCATCGACTGGTCGGTCAAGAACAGGTTCCTGGTTCTGCTGCTCGTTGCCGCGGCCGCGGTGGCCGGCGCCTGGTCGCTCGGCCGTGT
>JANOJK010000716.1:0-9445 GCA_031408165.1 Acidobacteriota bacterium
ATGACCTTGTCGTAATTCAGGCCGATGCGCGTCTGCTCGAAGACCTCCTTGCCTCCCGCGTCGACGCTGATGTTGATCGCATCGAGGCCGGCCTCGATGATGCCGCGGGCGACCTTCTCGGTGATCAGCGAGCCGTTGCTGATCAGGCCGACTTCCTTGATCCCCTTCTCTTTCGCATATCGCACCTTCTCAATCAGGTGGCGATCGAGGAACGCCTCGCCGTAGTTGTGGACGCGCACGTGCGTGATGCCGAGGGCCGCGCACTCGTCCACGACTTTCCGGAAGAGCGGCACGCTCATCACCCCCTGGCGGCGGTGCATGTCGTCGCGCGGGCAGAACACGCACTTGGCGTTGCAGATGTTCGTGCTCTCGATCTGGACGATCTCGGGGAGGATGGGCGATCGGTCGCGGCCCGTCGCGAGCAGGATCCGGCGGATCGGCTTCGCCTGGCTGCGCAGCATCGATTCGGCGGCCCGCCGCGCGGTGGCTTTGATCTTCATGTGGTCTGCAGCGACGCGATCACCCGGGTCAGGATCTCGTCGAGCTCGACGGTCGGTGCGTAGCCGATGAGCGCGGCGACCTTCGCGAGGTCGGGGACCCGGCGCGGCATGTCCTCGAACCCGGCTTCGTACGCCTGATCGTAGGGGATGGTGACGATCTCAGAGGTGCTCCCCGTCATCGCCTTGATGCGGAGCGCGAGGTCCCCGATCGAGATCTCGTGGCCGTTGCCGATGTTGAAGACCTGCCCGACCGCGCGCGGCTCGTTGATCAACGCGACCACAGCCCTCACGACGTCACCGACGTAGGTGAAGCTGCGCGACTGCGTGCCGTCGCCGAACACGGTGATCGGCTCGTTCGCGAGCGCCTGCCGCACGAAGTTGGGCACCACCATCCCGTATTGTCCGGTCTGCCGCGGCCCCACGGTGTTGAAGAGTCGGACGATGATGACGGGGAGCTTGCGCTCCTTCCAGTACGCGAGCGCGAGGAACTCGTCGATCATCTTGCTGCAGGCGTACGCCCAGCGGTGCTTCGAGGTGGGGCCGAGCACGAGGTCGTCGTCTTCGCCGAACGGCACCTTCGCGCTCTTGCCGTAGACCTCGGACGTCGACGCGATGAGGACGAGCTTCTTCTTCTTGCTCGCGACCTTCAGGACGACCTCGGTCCCGTGCACGTTGGTTTCGATGGTGCGCACCGGGGATTCGACGATCAGCTTCACGCCGACGGCGGCGGCCAGGTGCGCGACCGTGTCGCAGCGATCGACGAGCTCCGCGAGCAGCGGCTCGTTGGTGACGGTGTCGATGGTGTAATGGAACTTCGGGTTCGACTTGAGATGCGCGATGTTGTCGATGGACCCCGTGGACAGGTCGTCGAGCACGTAGACTTCGTCGCCGCGGTCGAGCAGCGCCTCGGCAAGGTGCGACCCGACAAATCCCGCCCCGCCGGTTATCAGCACACGCATCGCCTGGTGGTCCTCTCGGTTCATTCCGGCCGGTTCGTGCCAGCGCGCGCCAGGGCGAGAATCGCCTCGGCCGATCGCGCCGCGGACCGCCCGTCATTATGGGCCGGAAGCACGGCGCGGCTCTGCACGCTGCTGCGGAACTCCTGATCATACAGGACTTTGGCGAGAGCCGCCGGTATTTCCACCGCCGGTCCCGCGCCGACCATCCACCCGGCCTCGACAAACGGGGAGAGATGGTTCGGCAACCCGATGACGAGCGACGGCAGCCCGAACGCCAGCGCGTCGATGGCCACGGTCGAGTTGACGGTCACGACGGCGCGTGCCGCCGCCAGCAGCGGCGGAAGCGCCGCCCTTGCTGCCGCGACCCTGACGTTGGGAACGCCCGCGACCGCATGCGTGTAGACCTCGGGCGTCTCGGCGGGATGCGGCTTGATCACGAGCTGCACGTCGGGCATGTCGCGGACCGCCCGGAGGAGCGCGGGAAGAAACGGCCGCGCCTCGCGCTCTTTGGCGGCGAAGAGCACCAGCAGCCGCGGCGCCGGCGCGTCGTACTCCGACCGCACGCGGGCGGTGTCGGCCGGCGTGAGCACGCGCATGGAGGCCGCGAGCTCATCCAGGCGGGCGCTGCCGGTCACCGCGAGCGCGGACGCGGGAAACCGTCCCAGCGAGGAGAGATGTCGCGCGGCGTGCTCGTCGAACAGCAGCGTCGAGGAGGGGAACGGAAAGCCGCGGTCCGCCGGATTGTCGGGGTCGGCAAGGGTTTCGTCGGGCTCATGGCGGTAGTTCAGCCAATGCCGGTAGATGAAGCCGTGCTGCAGCCCGGCCAGCGGGATGGCGCGGCGGCGGCACTCGAGCGCGAGCGCGCGCCCCCACCCGCCGGCTTCCGCATAGGTCACGGCGACTTCCGGCGCGATCGCCTCCAGCGCCGCGGCCGCTTCGTCCATGGACCGAGCCGACCAGGGGAACTGCAGCAGCGCGATCCCGGCGAGCTGCTCGCGGACGAGGGGCCAGCAGTCGCATCCGCGAATGATCGCGTGCCGGCGCAGATCGGCGCTCTCCCACATGCTCCGCCGCGCGCGGTGCCGATCGCGAAAGGCCGCGCGCGAGGCCGTCAGCGCGGACGCCGGCGCATATCGTTCGATTGGTACGATCGTCGTCCCGTCGCGCGCGACGAGGGGATCCCACCACCGGCGCGCGCGGAAGTTGGTGCGGGCCCCGATGCCGACGTAGCGCATGCCCGCGGGAGTCACGCGGGTTTCGAGCGCGCGCAGCACGGGTCCGATGTACGACTCGGCGCCGCCGTCAGCGCCGTCGGACCGCCAGAACGCGGTGTGCACGAACGCCGACACGCGCGCGCGCGCCGCGGCGATCGGCGTCGCGCGAAGTCTCGACAGCCGCGCCGCTGCCGCCAGCGCCGTCGCGCGCGCATCCATCCGCAGCAGCGCCAGCCCCGTGGTCCGCGGCCATCCCGGCCCGGTGTAGCGCACCCGGCGCGCCGCCGCGGCCCCGGCGAGGACACCGGGATTGGGGCCGTTCACGTAGCGGACCTCGCGAGGCCGGTCGTGCTCGACGAGCGAGTCGAAGGCCGCGAGCGTACGCAGCACCTCGAGGATGGCCTGCCGCTTATGGAGGTACAGCTCCGCGAACCACCAGAGCGAGTCGCCGCGGACCGTGAAGCGGCTGCGGAAGGGGACGCCGTCCACACGGAGATGCCGCACCGCTTTGATCCACGCATACGCCTCGTCATGCGCGCGTTCCTCGCCCTGCGGATCCAGGTACGACCCCAGCTCGACGCGCCGCGATCCCGAGCCGGAGTCGACCTCCAGCGTGATCATCGCGCCGCCCCCACGCGCAGCGTCTCGTCGATCGCCGCGAGCACCCGTGCCGTCTCGATGCCCGAAAGGCAGTCCGGCGTGTGGCCGACGCACCGCGCCGGCGGCCGCCGGATGCGGTTGCACGGGCTGCACGGGAGATCGATGCGGACGACGGTGTCCCGCGTCCCCCGCGGCGCGTAGCGTCGCGGATCCGAGGGCCCGAAGATCGCCACGACGGGCGTGCCGACGGCGTTCGCCAGGTGCATCGGCCCCGTATCGCCCGTGACGAACAGGTCGAGCTGCCCGATCACGGCGGCGGCGGCGATCAGGCCGGCGTCCGCGGACAGCACCAGCACGCGATCGGGGGGCAGCGCGGCGCGAACCAGCTCCACCTGCGCCCGGTCCGCGGCCGTGCCGGTCAGCACGATCGCCGCGGACCTGTCCGACACCAGGTGCACGGCCAGATCGCGAAAACGGAGTTCCGGCCACTGTTTGATCGCGCGGCCGCCACTGACGTGCAGCCCGACCTTCAGCGCGCCGCCGAACGGCGCCAGCAGCCGGGCCGCCTCCGCGCGGCTGGCCTGGGGCACCCGAAGCGCCCACGTCACGGGCGCGTCAGGCACGCGCCCGATCGCCACGTGCACCAGCCGTCTGGCGTTGTCGATGGTGTGCGCCGACGGATCGTAATCGAGCGCCACGTCGAGCAGTGTCCCGCCGCCGCCGCTGGCGAAGCCCACGAGGCGCCGCGCCCCCGCGGCGGCCATCACGATGTTGGTCCTGATGTCCGGCTCGAAGTTGATCGCGAGATCGTAATGGCGCGATCGCCAACCCGCCGCCTGGCGCGCGAGCGCGAGCAGACCGGAGCCCGAGCCCTGACGCGCCAGCCACCGCGCGTCAAGGGTTTCGATCCGATCGATGCCCGGCAGCGCCGCCGCGATCTCGCGGTTCCAGCTGCCGACCGCCAGATCGATCGACGCCCCGGGTGCCAGCGCCCGCAACTCGGCGAGCGCGGGGCCAGTCATCAGCAGGTCCCCGATCCGCTCGAGGCGGACACAGAGAATCCGGCGCGGCGGTGCCGGATCGCGCCGGCGGAAGGCGCGGCGCACCGCCACGGGCGCCAGCAGCGCATCCGCGGCCGCCACGAGCGACCGCTCGCGCCGATCGGAGATGGTCAGGCGTGCCATGGGCCGGGTGCGGTCATCTTACCGCCACGCGGTCGACCATGACGCCCAGCGCGCGGCCGTCGGGCGTGCCGAGGCTGGCCTGTGGGCTCCACGTCGGGGTCCTGAGCGTGATCCGGACCGGCTCGCCGGTGGCGGCCGCCGATGCGGCGACGTCCGCGGGAATCGGCATCGAGTACTCGTGGAACCCGGGCGTCACGCGGACGGTGGCGAGTGCGCGATCCCCGATCAGGACCGACACGTCCGCCGGGGGGGTCCCGGCCGGACGCCCGCCGTCGTTCATCCAGATCGACAGCGCCCGATCCCCGGCGCGGATCCGATCGACGATTACGAACGACTGCCGCTGCGACCAGCGGAACGTGCGTCCCTCGCTCGACTCCTTGGCATGGAAGCGGACGACGTTCAGGTCGTCGTTGATCCCGATGTCGAGATCGACCGTGCTGCCCGCCGTGGCGGGTGACCCGAACGCGTACACGCTGTAATCGAATTCCTTCCGCCTCGCGTACCGCGGTACCCCGTCCCTCGCCGACTCGTACTCCGGCACCTGGAAACGCGCGGTGGCCACAGGGGCGACGCTCCAGCGCGACGACAGCAGGTCGGTGCCGCCCCCCCCGAGAAACAGGACCCGCCGGTATGCCGTGTGCGCGCCGTCCAGAAACGCCGCGAACACCGCCTTGTCGGGTGCGGCGCTGGCCAGTACCAGGACGTGCCGCGCGTAGGTGTAAGCCAGCGGGAGCGCCAGCACGTGCACGTCGGAGCCGGCGTCCTTCGATTCGACGATCAGGAGGTCCTCATCGCCAACTTGCCCGGCGAGCGCCTCGAGCCGCGGGATGATCCCCGCGTACTCGACGTGGTCGGCGATCGGCCGGGCGGCGCGCCCGTACTGCACGGCGAGGATGGCCAGGAAGACGACGCCGATCGGCCCGCGGATCGCGCGTGTGAACAGCCACCGCCCGCGCACCCCCGTCAGCGCCGCCGCCGCCACGAGGAGCAGGCCGCCGGGCAGGATGATCGGCAGGAAGCGCCGCGAGGCCCAGAAGTGTTCGGGGACGATGCGGATCTTGTAGAAGAAGAAGATCGCGAATGTCGTCAAGGTGATGATGAACGCGGGGTCGCGCCAGAACAGTCCGCGCACGACCAGGATGTACCCGGCCAGTGCCGCGAGGAGGGCCGGCATCGTGAAATAGAAACTGCCGAACGTCCGCAGCGCGAAGGCGTCATAGTCGGTGAGCTTGCCGCCCGGCTGCCGCACCGCGAGCGCGTAGACCGCCAGCGCCATCACCAGCAACGTGAGCGCGCCCGGGAAGAGGGCGATCACCCGCTGCGAGAGCGCCGGCAACCGGCGGCCGGCCACCAGGAGCCCGAGCAGCCCCACGGCTCCGGCGGCGAGCCCGGCGGCATGCCACCACGGCAGGTGCGAGATGAACACCCGCGGCAGCTCGAAGTACTCCCGCATGGGCCCCAGCAGGTACCAGAGGCACAGGGCGCACCCGGTGCCAAGCGGCGCCCAGAACGTCCACCGGACGCGGTGACCCGCGACCAGGCCCAGCGCCAGCGAGGCGACCACCGCCCCGACCGCCAGCACGGCGTCGAACCGCAGGAACAGCAGCAGCACGAGCAGCGTCGCCGCGACCGGCGCGAAGAAAGGATCGTCGTCCACGTGCGCCCGCGCGTTCGCCAGCAGCGCGGCGAACAGGAGCGCCTGCATCACGATGTCGGCGTTCGGGTAACGCGACCACCAGACCTGGACGACGTTCAGCGCAAGGAGCGCCGCCGCCGCGCCCGCGGCGGGTCGGCCGAGCAACCGGGCGCCGAGGAAGTACACCGACAACAGGCCGAGGACGCCCCACAACCCGAACACCCAGCGCGCGCCCGTCAGGCCGTGAAGCGAGTACCCGATCGCAATCGACGCCGGGAAGACGTGCGGGAACTGGCTCACGACGGCGCCGGCGTCGGGGTCGAGGATGAAGAAGCCCATGAACCGCGGCGCGACGAAACGCTCCCGGTTCCGGTCGCTCGGGAAGAACAGGTCGCGGGCGAACACCGGCACGCCGGCGACGACGGGATCGTGGACCACGAGGGCGCCGCGCTGCGCGATCTGGATCCCCGAGTTCACGTACACGCCTGGATCCTTGCCCCCGATGATGTACTCCGAGGGCGGGAGGAACCGCCAGGCGCCGAGCAGGACCAGCGCGAGCGGCAGGCACGCGGCCAGCCGCGGACGGCGCGCGTGCGCGCCGAGCCGCAGATCGAAACGCGCCCATACCGCGAGGGCGGCCGCAATCATCAGCTCCGCCATGAGCAGCCGCTCGAAGCTGTAGCGATGGAGCGCCGCCAGGGCCAGGAGCAGCGAGATCGATGTCGCGATACTGAGGATGACCGTCCAGTAGGCCCGCTCGTCGGCGGGCAGCGCGGCCCGTCGATCGCGGTCGGCGGCGGGCAGCCGGAACATCACCGCTCCCGGGAGCCAGCCGACGACGAGCAGTTGGAGGAAAGGGAGCATCAGAACTGGAAGTAAATGAAATCAGATCCGCCGAAATTCCCGAACAGCATGATCAGGTAGAGCGTGGCGACATAGATCGCATAGCGCGCGGGGACCCGCAACCCCGGGACGACCAGTACATTGTCCGCCCGCGCTTCCATGAGATGCACGATCAGCAGCGGCGTGGTGTAGAGGAGCAGCGGCAGCAGGATTCCCGTGACGTCAACCGCGGACGGCGCAAAGTCGAGGAACAGGCCGTGCGTCAATCCCCGGAGTTTAGCCACGGTCGGCGCCCTGAAGATCAGCCAGCCGTAGCACGTCAGGTGAAACATGACGAGCCACGCCGCAAACCGTCGCGCCGGTCCGAGGGCCGCGAAGGCGGGTTCGAAGGGCCGGTACAGGATGAGCAGCGCGCCGTGATACAGACCCCACAGGATGAAGGTCCACGCCGCGCCGTGCCACAGCCCGCCGAGCAGCATCGTGACGAGCAGGTTACGGCGTGTTTGCCACGCCGTGCCGCGGCTGCCGCCGAGCGGCTTGTACAGATAATCGCGCAGCCAGGTCGACAGGCTGATGTGCCAGTGCCGCCAGAACGCCTGGGGCGTCGTGACGAGGTACGGGAACCGGAAATTCTCGATGAGCTCGATGCCCATCAGCTTGGACGTCCCGCGGGCGATGTTGGAGTACCCGGCGAAGTCGCCGTAGATCTGGAAGGCGAAGGCGTAGGTGCCCAGCAGGACGTTCACCCCCGCCGGATGCCCGTCCGGCGCGAACACCTGCGACGCGATCGGCGCGAGGTTGTCGGCGACGAAGATCTTCTGGAAAAAGCCCCACGCGATCAGCCACGCGCCGTCCCGCATCTGGGCCGCGGTCACCCGGCGCGGCCGCGCGATCTGCGGCAGCAGTGCCGTGGCCCGCAGGATCGGCCCGGCCACCAGGTGCGGGAAGTACGCCACGAAGAGCGCGAAATCCACGAGCGCGCGCGTCGGCTCGATCTCGCGGCGGTAGACGTCGATGACGTAGCTCATCGTGACGAACGTGTAGAACGAGATGCCGATCGGCAGCAGCACGCGCAAGGTGACGTAATCGAGCTGCCAGCCGACCGCCGCGAACAGCGCGTGGAGGTTGTCGGCGAAGAAGTTGAAGTACTTGAAGAAGCCGAGCATCGCCAGGTTGAAGCCGATGCTGAGCCCCAGCACGAGGCGCCGGCGCCGCGCGTCCGTCAGCCTCCCGAGCACGATCCCGCAGGAGTAGTCGACGAGGGTCGACGCACCGAGCAGCGCGAGGAAGCGGTAGTCCCAGGCGGCGTAAAAATAGTAGCTGGCGATGAGCAGCAGCCAGTTCTGGCCGCGATGCGCCCGTTCGACGGGCATCAGGGCCGGCAGCCCGCGATAGAGCGCGTAGACGACGACGAAGAACCAGGTGAAGTGCAGGGAATTGAAGACCACCGCTCAGAGTCCCCGTGCGCGGATGAACGCCTCGAGAGCCTCGGCGACAATCTCGTGCCCGCGTGGAGTGAGGTGGACGGTCTGCTGGAAGAACACGTCCGCCCCCGGCTGCGCGGCGCGGAGCCCCGGCAGCGCGTCGAACTGCGGAACCCGGAGCGGCGCGAGCGCCTCGGCGAAGCGCGCCGTCGCCGCGTCGCGCACCAGCGTGCCGCCCGCTCCCTCGACCGCCGCGTGCAGCCGCCCGTAATCGGCGTCGTCCACCTGGAAACGCGCCGGCATGAGCATCACCATGGTGCGGGCGCCGGACGCTGCCGACTCGGTGACGAGCGCCTCGACGCAGTCGCGTGAGATCCGCAGGCCCTCTGCGATGCGCGGTACGGCGTGCCTGGCGTAGGACTGGAGCGGCGGCTCGGGCGGCGCGCCCGAGCGCGGCAGGCGGTCGAGGACCGACACGGCCCGCAGCCGTAGGATCTGCAGCACCATACTCCGTCGCACCAGCCGGCGGATGCGGGTCCGCAGCCAGGTGGAGGCCTCTTCATTGCCGGAGCGGGTGGCTCCCTTCAGGAGGGGCGCGGCGGTGACGGCGTCCTCCGCGTCGTTGCCGACGAAAATCGTCAGGATCACCAGATCAGCCTCGAAGGCGCGCGCGACCTGGCGGTAGAAGAGGAGTGCTTCAACCGGCCCGTACCCCTGCACGCCGGCGTTGATGACGCGATAGCGAACGGGGCCGCCCGCGCGGTTCAGACGCGTCTCCAGCAGCTCGGAGAACGTCTGGTGCTGGTCGACCTGGACCGACAGCACGAGCGAGTCGCCGAGGATGACGATCCGCCGCTCGTCCGGCGCCTTGGGACCGATGGGCTCGTCGTCGCGCACTCCCTGAGCGTTGATGGCGATCTGCGTGTCGAATTCCGAGGTGACGAAACGGGTGCGCGAACCGGGATTCAGCCGGAACCCGAGGACGGGGTCGGGCGTGAACAGGACCTGGAATGCGGGCGCCGCTTCGGAATGCCCCCAGGCGCGCAGCGCGATTTCGAAAAGCGCGAACTGCGCGCCGGCGATCG
>JANOJK010000737.1:0-3343 GCA_031408165.1 Acidobacteriota bacterium
GTGCGGATGGACAACGGGCATACCGGGGAAGAGGTGCTGGTGGCCGCGCAGGGCCCGGGCGCCACGCGCGTGCGCGGCTACATGGCGAACACCGATCTGTTCAAGGTGATGATGGCCGCGTTCCGGTGGAATTGAGGCTGACGGGCGGCAGGACGACTGCTGTGCGCCATTCAGTGACGTTTCAACGGCGTGGTTCTTTGCCATTGGCCGCTGGCGGCATTCCAGAGATGGATGGCCGGCGGCCCGTCGCGCTCCGGGCACGCCTCGCGCGCGTGTGTCAGAGACCCCTCCAGCTCGAGACGCAGGTGCTCATCCCAGTAGCGGTCCGAATATTGCGCACGCACGAATCGCAGGTCGGGATCGAACTCGTAGATCGCGTGGGCGCGCTCGGTCTCGGTCGTCGTCACCAGGATCTGATCCCCGAGCGTTGACAGGCGCGCGCGGTTGAAGCGTGCGGCGGTCAACCGATTCAACTCGGAACGAGCGAACGTTGCGTAAACGAGCGGTGCCGCTGATGGGCAGCTGAGGCACGCGAACGCCGTTCGGTCGGCGCCTGGCGCCTGCCCGTCAAGGCGGTTGACGTCAAGCAGCGCAAACATGGCCTCGTCGCGCATGTTGTTGAAGCCCCCGATCGCGAGGCGATCGCGCCCGAGCCACAGCAGGCTTTCGACCCATCCCGGATTCACGAACGTGCCCAGACGCCGGCCGTCCCCATCGAGCACCGCGACCATCGAGGCCCACCAGACAAAGTCATGCGCGGCAGCGGCGATACGCGCCTGAGAGGAGGAATTGCCGACGTGCCAGTCGGCCAAGGCCCATGGGCCGCGGACAAGGCCGTCACCAAAGGTCAGGATGTCGCCGAACGCGAATCGCCAGCGCTCGGCCCCCGCGATCGACAGGCTCAACAGTTCGCCCTGGCGGACCGAGCGGTTTGCGGTGTTGTCGTAGTGGGAGACGCCGACCAGGATCTCGGGCGTGCCATCGGCATCGAGATCCTCGATCCGGGGGGGCGCGCTCGCCACCACCGACTCACCGGACTGGAAGCGGTAAATGACGCGCGACACGCCTGAGGCGTCCGCGATCGACACCTCTGTCGCCGTGGTGGTCACGCGAAGCGTCGCGACGTCGAGTGGCTTGACTGTATCGCGCGAACTGACGGCGACGCCGCCTGCGATCACGGCGAGCGTGCACGCCGCACCTACGGCGATGGTGTTGAACCGGCGGTTCGCGGTCGCGGGGTCCGCCGTTGATGGGAGTGCGCTTGCAGAATCGCCGTCAGCCGTGGAGAGCGGCGTTGCGTCGATGGCTGCCGCCGGTGCGGTCACGCGGCCGGCCATCCATGCGTCGATCTCGTGCGTGAATGCGAAAACCGACCGGCCCTTGCCGCCGGGAACGCGATGAAGCGGGAGCCCCTCCGATTCCCACCGCGCGGCTGTGCGCACGTCGCGGCCGAGGTACTCCGCAATCTCTTTCCAGGAATTGAGGCGTCGGGACTGTTCGCCTGTGGGAATGTCCGTTAATGCCATGCGTTGCCTGTTGGTGAGTCTAGGGCGCGAGCGCATGCTACAGCAACTCCCCAGTTCATTCGTCGGGCTGTAGATCCCACTATCGGCTGAAGGAACACCGCGCCTTCGTACACGCGGCCATTCCAGGAGGAGAGATCCGTTCACTGAAGTCCCTGCTCACGTCAACCGCACCCAGACATCGGGGCGCGCAGCCCTCCCGATGTGAATTTACGAGGTTTTGAATGCCTGGTCCCATTTCATACGCAGTGCGGAACCGTCTGACCGATTCCGGTCGAAAGGTATCTTTGTTGAACAACACGCTGCCGCGCCGAATCGCTTCACTCCGCACCGTGCGCTGGGTCTGCGCTCACGCGGCGCTCGCCTTGATTCTCGCAACGTCTTCGGTGGGTCGCGCGGCGGCCCAGGATAGCTGGGCGAACAAAGCCTCGGATCCCAACCGGACGAGCGGCGCCGTCTCCGACGTGATCAACGGTCTGATCTACGTGCACGGGTTCGGCCAGGATCCCGCCGGCAACCAGAGCAGCTTCTTTCCACTGCTAAGCACCTACAACCCGGCGTCGAACACGTGGACCCGTTTGGCCTCGCCGGCCCTCATTCGGGCGGGCGCACACGCCGGCGTGATCAACGGCAAGCTGTACGTCGTCGGCGGCTGCGTGATGTCGGACTGCAGGATCGGCACCACGAATGCGCTCGAAATCTACGACCCGGCCAGCAACACATGGTCGAACGGCGCACCCATGGCAATCGCGCGGAACGGGGCCACTGCGGGCGTATTTGCGGGCAAGCTGTACGTCATTGGCGGACAACTCGCGTGCCCGCCGTGTGTCTTGACGAACACGACTGAGATTTACAACCCCGCCACGAACACGTGGACGATGGGTGCCCCAAGTCCAGTCTCGACCGTCGCTGCGGTGAGCGCGGTGGTCAATGGGCTGTTCTTCGTCATTGGCGGCTACGAACGGGGCTCGGTCAACGGCTACGTCGGCAGGGTGCAGGTTTACGATCCGATTGCCAACAGTTGGTCGACGCGAGCGCAGATGCCGACGTTCCGGGGGTCGGCGGGCGGGGGCGTCATCAACGGGCACATCTATGTGATCGGGGGAACAGGCGTCACCGGCTTGCGTATCGCAGTCAACGAGAGCTACGACCCCGCGACCGATATCTGGACTTCGCGCACGCCGATGTCTATCGCGCGGTATGGTCCGACCGGGAGTGTGGTCAACTCGAAGCTCTATGTGCTCGCCGGCTACAACGGCGTGTGGTACGCCGGGGAGAACGAAGAGTATTCCGCCAGCCTCACCGGTGCACAAGGGCCGATCGGACCGCAGGGACCCATCGGTCCTGCTGGTGCCCAAGGTGCGATTGGACCGCAGGGTCCGACCGGAGCTACCGGCGCAACAGGTGCTCAGGGGGGCGCGGGTCCGACGGGTGCAACCGGGCCGAAAGGTGGGTCCGGCGAGACGGGTGGCCAAGGACCCCAGGGTCTGATTGGTCCAACGGGTTCGCAAGGCCCGGCGGGCGCGACCGGCTCCCAAGGTGTGGCTGGTCCCACCGGCGCGGCAGGTGATCAGGGTCTGACCGGCGCAACGGGTGCGATCGGTGCACAGGGCTTGACCGGCGCGGCGGGCGACCAGGGTGTGACGGGCGCAGCTGGCGCGCAGGGGCTGACGGGCGCGACGGGTGCGGCCGGCGCGGCGGGCGTTCAGGGTGTTGCGGGTGCAGCTGGCGCGCAGGGGCTGACGGGCGCTACGGGCGCGGCCGGCGCGGCGGGCGATCAGGGTGTCGCGGGGGCCACTGGCGCGCAGGGGCTGACGGGC
>JANOJK010000757.1:0-2476 GCA_031408165.1 Acidobacteriota bacterium
TTCCGCGTCTACGATCGAGAGGCGGAGCGATGCCTGCGTGGAAGCTGCGGCGGGACGATCAGGCGCCGGACGCAGGCCGGCCGGTCGACGTTCTTTTGTCCGCTCTGTCAACGGTGAACCGCCGCAACGCCGAGTGACGGATGGACCGCGAGTTCCGCTTGCACATCGAAATGAAAGCCGCCGAACCGCGCGCATCGCGGGTGTTTTCTCCCGCGCGATGGTCCGGATCGGCATCGGCATCGTCGTCGGCACCCCGACCCTGGTTCTACGTCATCGTCCGCGTGCGGGGTGGCGGAGACCGGGCCGGCCTGCCGTCACGAGTGCGATCGTCCTGGTGCGCGCGCGATCCATTTGGTCACGCGAGATTGCAGCCGACGACGCCCGTTGCGAACATGAGGGCGTCGCGGCTGAAGCCGAACGTTATGTGGATCTGGATCAGGGACGATGCTTCCAATAGTCGGGGCGCCGACTCGTATGGGCAACAGCGACGACGTAGATGTCGCCGTCACGAATCCGGTACACGACGTTGTACGGGAACCGATTCACACGCAGCTGCCGGCTCGGCCGTCGCGTCAGTCGGGGCACGCCGATCTCTGGATGTGTTCGAATCAGGTCGATCGTTTCAGTAATCGCGTCGAAGAGTTCGCCGCCGAGACCCGCGCGCTGTTGTTCGTACCACCGGATGGCGTGGATCAGTTCGGTGGTGGCCGGATCGCTGAGTTGAAACGGCTTCACCGGCCGAGCAGGTCTTTCTCGATTCGCCGCTTCACCTGTTCCCAGGGTTCGAGGCGGATCGTACCGGCTTCGATGGCCTCGATCCGACGATCGATTTCGTCATTCCAGGCGCCCTCGGCATCGGGGTCGGCCGGGCCGTCGAGGCTCGCCAGGATTTCGGCCGCGAGTTCGGCGCGGGCTGAGGAATCCAACCGGAGTGCATCCGCCAGTACGGCTTGGGCGCCTTTGGTCATGCACCGATCTTACGCCTCGTTGGCGGTGCGCGACAACGGTGCGGCGGCGGGCGACGAGTGTGCCACATTTGACGGCGTGAACCCGTCGTTGGCGGGTCCGCGGCGACGCGCGCCGTTGCGAGGTCGATGCTGTTCTTGTTCTTCGTCCGCCGTACGGCAAGGATCGACCACCGTCGGCGGCGTCGGGCAGGGCAAGCGCCGCAACTTCCATTGCCGAAGGCGGTAGCCGTTACTGCCGCCACCGTCCGCAGTGATCAGGAGCTGCTTGGCTGTCGGATACAGCCGCCGCCCCTCGGCGCGCCACCAGCCTAGAATGGACGCCACCGCGAAAGCCCCGGTGTCCTGATCGGTCCCGACGTTCACGAACCCGGTGTTGCGCCCGAAGTCGTAGATGCCGTACGGATACGCCCGCGGCACCGATAGACTGGGGAAGTCGTGGACCTTGACCTGTTCGGGAGACGTCGCTTGCCGCCACTGCCGCCCGTCGTTCTGGTAGTTGCCGAAGTGTGCGGCGTGCGATTCTCGAAACCATACAAAGTCCTGTCGATTCGCTTGGACGTGACGACGAGCAGCCGTGCAGTTTGCGCTATCCTGTTTCAGTGAGTCCGACGGTCCTGCGCGTCAAGGGGTTTCGGTTCTACTTCTTTTCGCGCGAGGAAGCTCGTGCGCACGTGCACGTCCAGCACGCCGAGGGCGAGGGCGAGGCCAAGTTCTGGATTGAACCGGCCGTGGAACCGCATGCGAACTACGGCCTCAAGGCGAGGCGGCTCGCGGAAGCACAGAAACTCGTCGAGGAGCATGTGAATGAAATCCGCAGCGCTTGGGCGAAACACTTCCCAGGTTGAAGTCACGAACGTCTCGCCACATGGCTTCTGGCTATTCGTCGGCAAGGAGGAACTGTTCGTGTCATTCAAGGAGTTTCCCTGGTTCAAGGACGCTTCCATACAGGAGATCAGCCGCGTTGAGTTGCCGAGTGCGCATCACCTGTACTGGCCGGCCCTCGACATTGATCTTGCTGTCGACTCGCTGACGCATCCGGAGAGGTACCCGTTGATAAGCCAGGCGCAGCCGAACAAGGGTTCGCAGCCGAAGAGGACGCGTCGGCGACCTGCGACGAAGGGGCGTGGCAGGTCGCGCCTTCGCGGCTGAAGCGCGGACGTTGGACCGCTGAGCGAACGTCGAGACGGTTCGAAAACATCGGCTCGCGCTGCGGAGGCGATGTCGGCAAGCCGGTGCGATGCATCGTGGGAGCGGGGCACGCTCGAGCGAGCGGGCCATGCCCTCCTGGCGCGCACGATTCGTCTGGCAATCGCTCGTTCGCGCCGTCCAACCCGGCGTTGCAGCCGTCGAGCGGCGCCGGCACCGCCCGGACGCGCTCGCGCATCGTGGATGGACGGGGATGCCGATTTCCTGTATGTTTCTCCCGGCGCTGGCCTGGCGCCTCACCTCGAGATGGCCTCCCCCCGCGGGGCTGCGATCGAGGCAAAGGGGTTCACACCTCGGGCTGT
>JANOJK010000796.1:0-2416 GCA_031408165.1 Acidobacteriota bacterium
CGGCGATCCGGCGTTCGTCGTCAACTTCTTCCGGTTCATTGCGGAGGAGGTTCGCGAGCACATGGCCGTCCTGGGGTTCCGCACCATGGACGAGATGATCGGGCGCGTCGAGTGCCTCAACATGCGCCCCGCGATCGAGCACTGGAAGGCCCGGGGCCTGGACTACACCGCCATGCTGCACGCGCCCGCGGTCCCGGCCGCATCGCCGCGCCGCCGCGTCCAGGCGCAGGATCACGGGCTCGATCGTGCGTTCGACGCCGAGCTCATCGGCGCGTGCAGCGACGCCCTGATCCATCGCCAGCCTGTGGCCCTCGATCGTCGCGTCCGCAACGTGGATCGGGCGATCGGGACGATGCTCGGCTCGGAGGTGACGCGCCGGTGGGGCGCCGATGGGCTCCCCGACGACACCATCACGCTCAGATGCACCGGGTCCGCCGGCCAGAGTTTCGGCGCGTTCGTGCCCCGCGGCATCTCCCTCTGGCTGGAAGGCGACGCCAACGATTTCGTGGGCAAAGGCCTGTCCGGCGGGCGCATTGCCGTGCGTCCCCCGCGCGGCGCGCGGTTTGTCGCGGCGGAGAACATCATCGTCGGCAACGTGGCTCTGTACGGCGCGACGAGCGGGGAGGCGTATTTCGGCGGTATCGCGGGTGAGCGCTTCGCCGTACGGAACAGCGGCGCGACGGCGGTCGTGGAGGCCGTCGGTGACCACGGCTGCGAATACATGACCGGCGGACGCGTGGCGGTCCTGGGGCGCACCGGACGGAACTTCGCGGCCGGGATGAGCGGCGGGATCGCCTACGTGTTCGATGCGCGCGGCGACTTCGACCAGCGCTGCAACCGGGACCTCGTCGACCTCGAGCCCCTGGACGGCGAGGACGCGCGCGCACTCCGGCGGATGCTCGAGACGCATGCCGAACTGACGGGCAGCAGCGTGGCGGCCTCCTTCCTTGCCGGCTGGCACGATGCGGTCGCCACCTTCGTGAAAGTGATGCCGCGCGACTACAAGCGCGCGCTCCGGGCGGCGGACGAGGCTGAGGCGGCGGTGTCGCGGGAGCAGGTGGCCTTTGGGTAAGACGACAGGATTCCTGGAGATCGCCAGGCTGAAACAGCCGACGCGTCCGGTCGTCGAGCGCCTGCGCGACTGGCGCGAGGTGTATCGGCCGTACGAGCCGCAGGCGCTCACCGATCAGGCGGCGCGCTGCATGGACTGCGGCATTCCGTTCTGCCACAGCGGATGTCCGCTCGGCAATCTCATTCCGAGCTGGAACGACCTGGTCTATCGCGACCGCTGGCAGGCCGCGTCCGAACGGCTGCACGCGACCAATAATTTCCCGGAGCTGACGGGCCGGCTGTGTCCCGCTCCCTGCGAGGGCGCGTGCGTCCTGGGGATCAACGACGCGCCCGTCACGATCAAGGCGACCGAAGCGGCGATCATCGATCGCGCGTTCAGCGAGGGGTGGGTCGGCGCGCGCCCGCCGGCGCGGCGGACCGGCAAGCACGTCGCGGTCGTCGGGTCGGGCCCTGCCGGCCTGGCCGCGTCGGATCAGTTGAACCGCGCGGGACATACGGTCACCGTCTTCGAGCGCGCCGATCGGATCGGCGGCCTTCTCCGCTACGGCATTCCGGAGTTCAAGCTCGAGAAGCGCGTGCTCGATCGGCGGCTGGCGCTGCTGACCGCCGAGGGGATCGTCTTCCGTACGGGCTGCCACGTCGGCATCGACCTGACCGCCGACGATCTGCTATCGGACTTCGACGCCGTGGTCCTCGCGGGCGGGGCAACCGCGCCGCGCGATCTGCGCGTCCCGGGCCGCGATCTCGACGGGATCCATTTCGCGCTGGAGTACCTGACGGCGCAGAACCGGCGCTGTGCGGGCGACGACCTGTCGGCGGGCGAGATCCTCAGCGCCGAGGGCAAGGACGTCATCATCCTCGGCGGCGGCGACACCGGCGCGGATTGTCTCGGCACGGCGCTCCGGCAGAACGCCCGGTCCGTCCGCCAGGTGGAGCTGCTGCCGCGCCCGCCCGACGAGCGGACGCCCGACAACCCCTGGCCGCAGTGGCCGCAGATCTTCCGGGTGTCGACCGCGCATGAAGAAGGCGGCGACCGCGTGTATTCGGTCTCGACGCAGGCCTTCGTCGGCGACGCCAGCGGGCGGGTCACCGGGCTCCGCGCCGCCCGTGTCGAGCGCTCCGGCGTGAACGGCCGTGCGGTCTTCCAGCCGGTGCCTGGCTCCGAATTCGAGCTGCCTGCCGATCTCGTGCTGCTCGCCATGGGATTCACCGGAGCGGAACGGACCGGGCTGCTCGAGCAGTTCGGCGTGCGCATCACGGATCGCGGCACGGTCTGGCGCGATCAGGCCTGGATGACCAGCGTGCCCGGCGTCTTCACGGCCGGCGACATGCAGCGCGGCCAGTC
>JANOJK010000805.1:0-4078 GCA_031408165.1 Acidobacteriota bacterium
CAGCGGGGTCAGGCCACTGCGGCTGAGGTCCGGACGGAACTGCCGGAACCGCCGAGCTATTCTGCCGTGCGGGCGCTGCTGCGGATCCTCGTGGACAAAGGGCACATCCGGCACGAGCAGGACGGCCCCCGGTACGTCTACCTGCCGATCGTCGCGCGCGACAACGCCCAGCGGTCGGCGCTGAGGCACATCCTGCAGACCTTTTTCGACGGCTCGGCCGAGCAGGCGATCACGGCCCTGTTGGACGATCAGTCGGCGAGGTTTTCACCTGCGGAGCTGGATCGCCTTGCGCTGATGATCGACACGGCGCGGAAGAGCGGAGCCTGACCATGACCCTCATGTCCCTGCCTGTCGTCCTCGACGCCGTCGCGAAGGCGTCCGTCATCCTGGCGGTGACGGCGCTGGCCGCCGCCTCACTCCGCCGCGCCTCCGCATCCTCCCGGCATTTCGTGTGGACGCTCGGGCTCTTGAGCGCCCTCGCCGTTCCCGCGCTGTCGGTCGCGCTGCCACGCTGGGAGCTGCCGATCGTCCGCGTGCGTCCCTCGACGGTGCTCGGGGCAGGCACCGGCGCGCCCGTTACGGGCATCGTGAATGCCAGCCAGGTCCAAGGGCCGACGGCGCCTGCGCTGAGTCCCGGCGAAGGGGCCGCTTTGAGGCGCGGCGCCGCCAGCGCAGCGGCGGCGCCGGGCGTCTCGACGGAAATCCCGAGCGCCAGCGGGGTCTCGATTTCCTGGCGTGCGATCGCCCTCTTCGCGTGGATGGCCGGGGCCGGCGTGATTCTCGGCCGGATGCTCCTCGGCCTTGCCGCGGTTCAGTGGCTGTCGCGCCGCACGCCGATCGTGACCGACGCGCCGTGGCTCGCCCAGGCGGAATCCCTCGCGCGCGGCCTCGGGCTGTCGCAGGTCCGCTTCCGGAGAACGGGAGCCTCGACGATGCCGATGGCGTGGGGGATTTTCCGGTCGTCCGTGCTGATGCCGGCCGACGCCGACACGTGGCCGGCGCACCGCCTGCGCGTTGTGCTGCTGCACGAGCTCGCGCACGTCAAGCGGCGCGACTGCGTGACGCACTTGCTCGCACAGGTCGCGTGCGCGGCCTACTGGTTCAATCCGCTCGCGTGGATGGCCGCCCGCCGGCTGCGCACGGAGCGTGAGCGCGCCTGCGACGATCTCGTGCTCGCGTCGGGCACGCGCGGCTCCGACTATGCGGACCAGCTCCTCGACATCGCGCGCGTGATGCGCGCGGGGCGCTTCCCCGCCGTACTCGGCGGGGCGAGCCTGGCGATGGCGCACCGGTCGCAGCTCGAAGGACGCCTGATGGCGATTCTCGACCCGAGCGTGCCGCGCAGCGGGCTGACGCGGTCGCGGGCCGTTGGGGCCGCCGTCGTGTTCGCGCTCCTCATCGTGCCGGTCGCGTCGGTCCAGCCCTGGGCGGAGGAGCGCTTGCCCTCGAACGCGGCCGTCAAGGCGACCGGAGCGGAAGTCCCGCAGCCGCAGGAGGCACTGACCCCGCAGCGGCCGATCGAGTCGTACCCGGGCCAGGCGGCCGACGACAACCGGCGCGCTGCGAAAACCGAGCGCCTCATCCAGGGTGTCCTGCAGGACAACGTCCAGGGCGCCGTCCAAGGTGCGATCCAGGGCGCCGTCCAGGGCGGCATCCAGGCGGGCATCCACGGCGGGATCGGCGGCGCGGAGGCGTCAGGTCTCATGAGTGGCGTCGCGGGCGTCGTCGTCAGCGGCGTGGTGAACGGCGTCGCGAAGCAGGTGGCCGGCATTGCGCAGGACGTCGTCACGGAGCTTGGCGCACAGGAGAACGACAGGAACCGCGACCAGGGCAACCACAAGGGGCGGACGCTCGATCCTCGCACCGTGAACGCGCTGATGGAAGCATTGAAGGACACCGACAAGGACGTCCGCGAGACGGCGATGAACGCGCTCGTGCAGATGCGCGACCCGCGGATGTTCGATCCACTCGTCGCGGCCCTCAAGGACGCCAGCGCTGACGTGCGCGAGCATGCCGCGTTCGGCCTCGGCCAGCTCCGCGATGTGCGGGCGGTGGAACCGCTGGCCGGCGCGCTCAAGGATCAGAATGCGAGCGTGCGCGAGCAGGCGGTGTTCGCGCTCGGCCAGCTGCACGCGGTCTCGGCGATAGACGCCATCACCGTCGCCCTGAAGGACACCAATCCCAGCGTGCGGGAGCAGGCGGCCTTTGCGCTCGGCCAGATCCGCGATCGCCGCGCGGTCGAACCCCTGATCTCGGCGCTGAAGGACACCAACCCGAGCGTTCGGGAGCAGGCGGCCTTCGCGCTCGGGCAGATGCGCGACGCGAAGGCGATCGAGGCACTCGTCATCGCGCTGAAAGACGCCAACGCCGATGTGCGCGAGCAGACGGCCTTCGCGCTCGGCCAGATCGGCGATCCGCGGGCCATCGACGGCCTGATGGTCGCGCTCAAGGACGCGAACCCGTCGGTCCGCCAGCAGGCGGCGTTCGCGCTCGGACAAATCCGGTAACCGACACCGTCCCGCCCGGCGAGTGCGTACTGCGCGCCCGCCGCGTGGGAGGTGCGGCAGGTAATGCTGTTTTTCTAGCAGGGCGCGCGCGCGCCAGGAGTCGATCATGAGCCCAGTGACCGTGTTCTTTCGCACGCTCTTGAAGTCGAGCGCGATCTTCGTCGGGACCGCGGCGATCTTTCTTCACCCGTCGCTCGAATGGCGCAGCGGCGGGACGCCGCACGCGAGCAGCGGCCTCGGCGTCGGCGCACAGCCGGGCGCGGCCGACGCGGCGATCGACGCGCTGATCGGCGCGCTCAAGGACACCGACGCCGGCGTGCGGCGCCAGGCGGCGCGCGCGCTCGCGCAGCTGAACAGCCGCCGCGCCGTACCCGCCCTCGCCGCCGCGATCAAGGACGCGGACGCCGACATGCGCGCGGCCATCGTCTCCGCGCTCGGAGAGCTGGACGACAACCGCGCCGTCCCCGCGCTCCGGGAGGCGCTGAAGGACGAGTCGGTCACCGTGCGCGCGCGCGCCGCAAGCGCGCTCGGCGAGATCGGCGACCGCGACGCGGTCGAGGCGCTGATGACGGCGGCAAAGGACAAGAGCCCGGATGTGCGCAAGCGGGCGGTCGCGTCGCTTGGCGAGATCGGCGACGCGCGGGCACTCGACACTCTGACGCAGGCCCTCAAGGATGACGACGCATCGATCCGCCGCAGCGCGGCGATCGCGATCGCCGAGATCGGCGGAGGCGGCGGTCCGCACCCGCCTTTGCCCCGAAGCGACGCCGAGGGCTTCGGCGGGGCAAGCCCGCATCCTCGACCGCACCCGCGCCCGAACCCGAATCCTGATCCGAATCCCAATCCGAATCCGCGGATTCACGTCCAGTTGCACAGCGCGATGCAGGTCCCCACCGCGGTCGCCGTCAGAACGGTGGTGCGGTAATGAAGACGTGGGCGATCGCCGTACTCCTGCTGTCCGGCGCCGCGCAGAAGGACGCGGGGGCCGCGGCCGCGGGTCTGGCGTCCGCCGACCCGGCCACGAGAACCCGCGCGGCGTGCGAGCTCCGTCAGCTCGGAAGCGCCGCGGCCCCCGCGCTCCCGCGCCTCGTCGCGATGCTCGACGACGGCTCGCCGGTCGAGGCGGCCGTCTGCGCGGAGCGGACCTGGCGCCACGGCTGGTCGCAGGATGCGACGTCGCCCGGCGAGCAGGCGGCGTCCGCACTGGTCGCGATCGGCACGCCGGCGTACGAGTCGCTCACGAAGGCGCTTGGCGGCCCCGCGTGGATCGCGCGCAAGAACGCGGCCTGGGCGCTCGGCGCGCTGGGCAATCGCCAGGCCGTTCCTCTCCTCGCGCGCACGCTCGGCGACGCCGAGCCGGCGGTGCGCGGACGCGGCGCGTGGGCGCTCGGGGCGCTCGACAGCTCCGAAGCCGTTCCCGCGCTCGTTGACGCGCTGAAGGACAGCGATCCCGGCGTGCGCGAGCAGGTGGCGTGGGCGCTCGGCGCGATCGGCGACCGTCGGGCCGTCGACGGGCTGATCGGCGCGCTCGGCGACTCCGCCGCCGGCGTGCGCAAACAGGCCGCCTGGGC
>JANOJK010000803.1:0-3352 GCA_031408165.1 Acidobacteriota bacterium
TCGTCGTCGCCATGACGAACTCGGCGGTGAACCTCGATCCCCGCATCGGCGCGGACGAAGCGTCGCAGAAGGCCCACCAGCTCCTTTACAACACGCTCGTCAAGATCGACGGTGACCTCAAGGTCGTGCCGGAGATCGCCCGGACGCTGACGCGAACCGGCGATCTAACGTATGTCGCGGCCCTGCGGGACGGCGTGCGCTTCCATGACGGCAGCGCGCTGACCGCGGCCGACGTCGCGTATACGTTCCGCAGCTTCCTGGATCCGTCGTTCCGCGGCCGCTCGGGCGCATACACCAACGTCAAGGCGGTCGAGATCGTCGATCCCTTTACGGTGGCGTTTCACCTCAAGGCGCCCTCGGCCTCCTTTCCCATCAACCTCGTGATGGGCATCGTGAAGGACGGATCCGGCGCCGCCAACGCGCGCAGCCCCGTCGGCACGGGTCCTTACAAGCTGCAGTCGTTCAAGCCGGACGATCGCATCGTGCTGACCCGCTTCGACGAGTACTTCGAAGGGCCCGCGAAGAACGCCGGGATCGTCCTGAAGGTGGTGCCCGACGACACGATGCGCGGACTGGAGCTGCGCAAGGGGGCCGTCGACCTCGTCGTCAACGACGTGGCGCCCGACATCGTCTGGCAGATGCAGCGCGAGGGGAAGCTGCAGATCGCGACGGGGCCCGGCACCGACTACGCGTATGTCGGTTTGAACCTCGAGGATCCTGTGCTCCAGCGGATCGAGGTCCGCAAGGCGATCGGCTATGCGATCGATCGCGACGCCATCGTGAAGTACCTGCGGCGGGGGTTTGCCTCGACGGCGGTCGGCATCGTGCCGCCAATGTCCTGGGCGTTCCAGCGCGACGTGTTCGACTTCCGCTACGACCCCGCGGAGGCGAAGCGGCTGCTCGACGCCGCGGGGTTCGCGGATCCGGACGGCGATGGCCCGCGTCCCCGGATGACCCTGACGCTCAAGACCTCGACGGCGGAAATGTACCGCGTGCAGGCGGCGGCGATCCAGCAGGATCTCGCGCGTGTCGGGATCGCGGTGGAGGTGCGGTCGCAGGAGTTCGCAACGCTGCTCGGCGACGTCGTGAAGGGGAACTTCCAGCTCTACACCGCGCAGTTTGTCGGCGTCACCGATCCCGACATGCTGCGCCGCGTGTTCCATTCCGGCCAGGCTCCGCCACACGGCCTCAATCGCGCGCACTACCGGAGCGTCGAGGTGGATCGGCTGATCGACGAGGCGTCGGCGATGTCCGACGACGGGCAGCGCCGCCTGTTGTACGGCGCGGCGCAGACCGCGATCGCCCGTGACGTGCCCATCGTCAGCCTGTGGTACAAGACGAACGTGGCCGTGTTCCAGCCCGACATCCATGGGGTCCGGCTGTCCCCCATCGCGGACTTCACGTTCCTCAAAGATGTCTTCCGTTCGAATCCTCGGTAGCCTGCTCCTCCTGTTGTGCCTCTGCGGCGGGTCCACGGCCTCGGCCGCTGGGCGCTACGATCCCCGCCTGCGTTTCCGCACGATCCGCACGCCACACTTCGACGTGCACGCGCACCAGGGAGAGGAAGCGCTGGCACGGCGCCTGGCCGGCATCGCGGAACGGGTGCGGCGGACGTTCATCCCCGTCTTCGGCGCAGCCCGCGGCCGGGTACAGGTCATCCTGGTCGACCAGACGGATCTTTCGAACGGATGGGCGACGCCGCTTCCCTACAACACCATCGAGATTGCCGCCGTCCCGCCGCCGCCCGAAACGATCATCGGCAACACGACGGACTGGCTCGAGCTCGTCTTCACGCACGAATACACGCACATCGTCCACCTCGATCGATCCCGCGGGTTCATGCAAGGGGTGCGGCGCGTGTTCGGCCGCGTGCCGGTCGTCTTTCCGAACGGGTTCCTTCCCACCTGGCAGGTCGAAGGCCTCGCCACGTTCGAAGAGAGCCGGATGACCGGGGCAGGGCGCCTTCCTGCGGGAGACTTCCGCGCCATCGTCGACGTGGCGGCCGCGGCCGGACGTTTCGAGCCCATCGACCGCGCCGCCGGAGGGCTCAACGACTGGCCGGGAGGGCACGCGCCGTATGCGTACGGGGGGTACTTCCACCAGTTCCTCGCGGACACCTACGGACCCGAGCGCCTGGCGCAGCTCGCGGACCGGACGTCCGGCCGCCTGCCGTTCTTCGGCGCCGGCGCCTTCAAGAAGGTGTTTGGAAGATCCGCGAGCCGGCTGTGGGACGATTTCCGCGAGGCGCGCGAACGATCCGCCGCACCCTCGAGCGACACGGACGCGCGGGCGCAGCGGCTCACGCGCCACGGATTCGTCGTCGCGGCGCCGCGCGTGGCCGACGGCGGGGCGATCTACTACCGCGTGTCGAACCCCGACGGCTTTCCGGCGCTGATGGTGCTGCCGCCGGGCGGCGCGCCGCGCCGGATCGCCTGGCGCACGCTGGGCAACCGCACGTCCGTGCGCGGAGGCTGGATCGTGTTCGACCAGATCGAGCGCGTGCGATCGGTCGCGCTGTATTCGGATCTGTATGCCGTCCGTGAGGAAGACGGCAGCGACACCACCGTGCATCGGCTCACCCGGGCCGCGCGCGCCGGGGATCCCGATCTGTCGCCCGACGGGCGGCGGATAGTCTGCACCGTGCAGGCCACGGGCCGCCGCGCCCTCGCGCTCCTGGACTTCTCGACCGCCCTCGTCACCCCGCCGCGTGTCCTGATCGACGATCCGC
This sequence comes from Acidobacteriota bacterium, assembly GCA_031408165.1. GTDB lineage: Bacteria > Acidobacteriota > Vicinamibacteria > Vicinamibacterales > 2-12-FULL-66-21 > JAICSD01. The sequence goes on from JANOJK010000803.1 coordinate 2,729, forward strand.
ATACCGATTACACCGGCCCGCGGTGGTCCCCCGACGGCGCGCAGATTGTCGCGGAGCGGCGACGCGCGGGCCTGTTCGAGCTGGTGCTCATCGACCCTGCGACGCGCGCGGTGCGCGTGCTGCTCGCGCGCCGCGACGCCCGCTTGATCACCCCCTCCTGGACGCCCGACGGCGCGACGGTGCTCTTCTCGGCGGCCGTAGCTGGCGGGCCCTTCAACGTGTTTGCCGTCGACCTCGCCACTGAGGACGTGCGGCAGATCACCGATACCGCCGGCGGTGCGCAGTTTCCGGAGCTGGCGCCGAACGGCACGCTCACGTATGTCGGTTACACCCCCGCCGGGCATGACCTGTTCTCCGTGCCGTTTGATTCCGGTGGCGTTGGACCGGCGGCCAACCTTACGAACCCCAAGAACCCCGAGAACCCTGCGAACCCCAAGAACCCTGAGAACCCCGAGAACCCTGCGAACCCCAAGAACCCCGAGAACCCCGAGAACCCTGCGAACCCCGAGAACCCTCCATATCGCCCGTGGCGGACGCTGGTGCCGACGTTCTGGACGCCCGAGATCGTGGTCGATGCGAACGAGCTCGTGGTCGGCGCGGCCACGGCCATGGTCGACGCGCTCG
>JANOJK010000864.1:0-2726 GCA_031408165.1 Acidobacteriota bacterium
AGGCCGCAATCCGCGTCAAGGCCCGGTCGATGATGTCGAAGCCGTGGCGCAGCTCCTCGTCGGTGATGATGAGCGGCGGGTTCGTGAAGAAGGTGTTCATCCGCACGAACGTGTAGAGCCCCTCGTCGCGGAAGATCTTGCGCAGCGTGTTCATCGGCTCGGACGTGCCGTTGAACGGCGCCAGCGGCTCCATCGACGCGCGATCCTTCACGAGCTCTACGATGCCGAACAAGCCGAGCGAGCGCACGGCGCCCACGATCGGGTGCTTCGCCTGGAGGCCGGCGAGCAGATCCTTCATGACGCCGCCCATGCGGCGCGCGTTGTCGATCAGGTGATCGTCCTCATAGACCTGCAGCGTCGCGAGCGCGGTCGCACAGGCCAGCGGGTGGCTGTTGTAGGTGAGGCCGCCGAAGAACACCTTGTCGTTGAAGTGGTCCGCGATGCCGCGGCGCATGCCGACGGCGCCAAGCGGCACATACGCGCTCGTCAGGCCCTTCGCCATCGTGATGAGATCCGGGACGACCCGCCAGTGGTCGACGGCAAACCACTCGCCGGTGCGGCCGAAACCCGACATCACTTCGTCGGCCACCATGAGGATGCCGTATTTCGTGCACAGGTCGCGGACCCCCTGGATGAAGCCGTCGGGGGGGATCAGGACGCCATTGGTGCCGGTCACCGGCTCGAGAAAGAACGCGGCGATCGTTTGCGGCCCTTCGAGCTGGATCGTTTCGTCGATTAGCGCGAGCGCGACCTCGGCCGTGTCCCATCCTCGCTGGATGCCGTGGTACGGGTTGAGCACGTGCACGACACCCGGCATCCCGGGCTCCGCCGCCCAGCGGGGGGGATCGCCGGTCAGCGTCATCGCGCCCGCGGTGGCGCCGTGGTACGACCGGTAGAACGACATGACCTTGTGGCGTCCGGTGTACTGGCGCGCGATCTTGATCGCGTTCTCGTTCGCCTCGGCACCGCCGTTGGTGAAGAAGAACACGTCGATGTCGCCCGGGCAAATCTGGGCGAGCTTGCGGCCGAGCCGCGCGCGCGGCGCGGTCGCCAAGAACGGGTTGGCGTACGCGAGCGTCGCCGCCTGCTGCTGAATCGCCCTGATCACGCGCTCGTCGCCGTGGCCGATGTTGACGCACATCAACTGGCTGTTGAAGTCGAGGAACCGCTTTCCCTCGGGCGTCCAGAACCAGCAGCCCTTCGCGCCGGCCACGGGGATGGGATCCATGGTCCCCTGCGCGGACCACTCGAAGAGCGAATGCTTCTTCGTGAGATCGACGATCGTCTGTCCGCTCAGTGCGGACGCAATGGTGTCGACGGTGTTCATGTCAGCTCCTGGAGAATCGCCTCGGTCACGTCTCGCGTCCCCGCGCGCCCGCCGAGATCGGGGGTCCGCGGCCCGTCACCGGCCAGCACCCGCTCGATGGCCCCGACGATGAGGTCGTGCCCCGCGGGGGCGCCGAGATGGGTCAGCATCAGCGCGCCGGCCCAGATCGCGCCGATCGGGTTCGCCACCCCCTTGCCTGCGATATCGGGCGCCGATCCGTGGATCGGCTCGAACATCGAGGGATGCCGCCGCTCGGGATTGATGTTCCCGCTCGGGGCGATGCCCAGACTGCCGGACACCGCCGCGCCCAGGTCCGTCAGGATATCGCCGAACAGGTTCGACGCGACGATGACGTCGATGCTGGCGGGATCGGTCACCATGCGCGCCGCCAGGGCGTCGACGTGGTACTTCCGCCACGACACCGACGGGTAATCCTTCGCCACGCGGTCGAGCACCTGGTCCCAGAGCACCATCGAGTAATTGAGCGCGTTCGACTTGGTAGCGCTCGCCAGCAGCTTGCGCGGACGCGTCATCGCCATCTCGAAGGCGTAGCGGGCGATCCGCTCGATGCCACGGTCCGTGAAGACGCTGACCTGCTGCGCGATCTCGTCGGGCGTCCCGGCGTGGAGCCGGCCGCCGATGCCCCCATATTCCCCTTCGGAGTTCTCGCGGACGCAGACCATGTCGATGTCGGCGGGCCGGCGCCCCGCGAGTGGCGTCGTCACGCCCGCGACCAGCCGCATCGGCCGCAGGTTCACGTACTGATCGAAACGCTGCCGGATCGGCAGGATCAGCTGCCAGACCGAGACGTGATCGGGCACCGACGGGTCGCCGATCGCACCCAGGTAGATGGCGTCGAACTCCTGGAGCCGGTCGAATGCGTCCTCGTCCATCATCCGCCCGTTGGCGCGATAGAAGTCGCAGCCCCACGGGAACTGGACGAACTCCACGCCGGCGCCGCACGCGGCCGCCGCCGCCTTCTTCACGACGGCCATCCCCGCGGGGATCACTTCTTTTCCGATGCCGTCACCGGCAATGACCGCTACGCGCGCCATATGAAACCTGTCACTCCTTCCTTGTCACGTACGATCTCTCGCAGGGCGCGGACAAGCAGAGGGCGTCGATCGAGAAGAACATGTCATCAGCGCTCCCGGCTTGTCTGCGCTCTTCGCGCGAGATCGTCGTGACAGGCACTGTCAATGTCCCGGATGCCGCTACATGCCTGGCGGGGTGAAGCGCCCATCGGCAGCCAACCATCCCCCGTCGACGACGACGACCGATCCTGTCACATAGCTGGCCGCGTCGGAGGCCAGGAACACCGCCGCGCCCACGAGCTCCTCGGGGCGGCCCCAGCGGTTGAACACGCTTTTCGCCGCGTAGGCGTCGTACCACGCCTGGT
>JANOJK010000900.1:0-1913 GCA_031408165.1 Acidobacteriota bacterium
GATGTACAAGGCGCTGTTCGAGATGTCGAGCGATCGACCGGAGTTCGTGTCGCGGCTCTTCTCGCGCAAGCGCCCCGACGGACTGACGGTCACCTCAGGCGTGCGCGAGATCTTTCAGGCATTCTCGACCGTTCCGCCCGACGAGCAGCTGTTCGAGCGGAACCTCGCCGCCATTCTCGATCACCTGCAGAACAGGCACGGCTTCCCGCTCGAGCCCGAGGACACGGCGGGGATCCGCTACATCTATGAGTACTTCGGCCGCTACGGGCCGGACCTGACGTACTGGATGTCGGGGACGGGCGGGGGTGGCAGGGGGGGCTTCCGGAACTCGCCGACCTACGCGGATCTGATGGTCGCGACCGACGGCGCGGGCCTGTTACGGAGCTACCTGGCGAACGAAGAGCACTTCGCCACGCTGAAGTCGCTCGAAACCAGGAACCTCCTCGTGCCGGTGGTCGGCAACTTTGCCGGTCCGAAAGCTTTGCGCGCTGTGGGCGCCTGGCTCAAGGCGCACAACGGCCTCGTCTCGGCCTTCTATCTCTCGAACGTCGAGCAGTATTTGAACATGGACGGCATCTGGATGGAGTTCTGCGCGAACGCGTCGCGTCTGCCGATCGACGAGACGAGCCAGTTCATCCGCTCCTACCGCGGGGGCGGCGGACCCGGCATCGGCGGCGGCGGCGGCGCCAGCCTCAACCAGGGCACGTATCCGATGGTGGCGGATCTGAAGCTGTGCGCGGGATCGCAGTAGTTGGTAGCAGTTCGTGGTTTGTCGTTCGTGGCGCCTACCGCGCCACTTTCCTGAGCGTCCGCACGACGCGGCCGGTCGTCCCGTCCTCGAGGCGGATGACGCCACGCACGACATAGTCACCCGGCGGCAGCGCGCCGAGGGGCACCGCGCCCTTCGCGACCACGCGTAATTCATCCGCCCGCGCCAGCGCGAGCGGCACCGTCACGAGGGCCGGCCCGTCCGGATCGCGGGCCACTTCCAACGTCGCCGACAAGCGCAGTCCGGACGCACCTTCGTAGATGTCGAACGACGCGATGACGGTCGGTTCCGATCCGAACTCGAGCTGCGGCTTCGTGCCTTCACTGCGCGAGAGCCCGAGCAACAGGGAACCGAGCGAGAGCGGCCCGACGGACGTGAGGCCTGCCTCGACAACGTCCTCCGCCGCACCGGGCCGGCCGGCGGTGTCGATGGCCACCACCCGCAGCCGGTATGTTCCGGGAGGGGCGGCCATCGCGCCGAGGAGGGGACGCTCGGCCGGGTCCCTGCCGAACCACTGAGCCACGACCCGCCCGTCCGCTCCAACCAGGATGGCGCCCACCGAGGCGAGCGACGCGGCCGGATCGACCGGCTCCACCACCACACCGACGCGCAACCGCCCGTCGGGCTCGCGGAGGGTGAAGCCCGCGACGCGCAACGGCAAATCCGTAAAGGCCTCGGTGGAGGCCAGCAGATCGGTCACCTTCAGCCGGGTCGTACCTGCCCGCCGCGATTCGGCAAACGTGATCTCCGGACGCGCGCGCACCGTGACGCCCCGGCGAACGACCCGCACGCCCAGGGGCCGTCTGCGTCCGAAGACCTCACCACGCTCGGGCTCGAGTTCGGCCTCGTAGAACGCCGAGCTTTCCCGGGCCACGCGGAGCAGGGATCCGGTGCCCGTCGCATCGAGCGGAAGGCGCGCGGCGCCGGTGGCGCCTGCGAGGTGCTCGATGCCCTCGAGCGGGTTGTCGGACCCGAGGTAGCCGGTGCCCCCGATCGACTCGCGCCTGGCGCCGCCGGTCATCCCGATGTCGGCCGGCTGCATCACGTAGAAGTTCGCGCGGACGGCGCTCGCGGCCACGGCGACGCGCCGGAACTCGTTGACGAGCAGTTCGCACATGCCCGGCGCGAGCGCCATGGGGGCATC
>JANOJK010000920.1:0-2501 GCA_031408165.1 Acidobacteriota bacterium
CTGGCCTACGAGGCGGTCACGATCCAGACGAGCGACGGCGAACGGCTTCGCGCGTGGGTGATCCCCGCGCCGGGCGCCAGGGCGCGCATCCTCTACTTCCACGGCAACGGCGGGAACCTCTCGAACTGGGCGCCGATCCTCGCGGGGATCGTCCGCCGCGGATACTCGGTCACGGCCGTCGATTACCGCGGGTACGGGCTCAGCACCGGGCGGCCGACGGAACGCGGCCTGTACCGGGACGTGGATGCCCTCGTCGCCCGCGACTGGAGCGAGGCGGAGCGCAAGGTGCCGCTCATCTACTGGGGACGGTCGCTCGGCGGCGCGATGGCCGCCTACGCGGCGACCGTGCGCCGGCCCGACGGCGTCATCATCGAGTCCGGTTTCCCCGACGCGCGATCCGCCGTCCGCCAATCGCCCGCGCTCGCCATCCTCTCGCGGCTCGCCAGTTACCGGTTCCCTGCCGCTGAATTCCTCAACCGCGCGAATGCGCCAGTCCTCGTGATGCACGGCGATCGTGACAGCGTGATTCCGATCGAGCTCGGGCAGGAGTTGTTTCAGCAGATTCGCGAGCCGAAGACGTTCGTCGTGATCCCGGGGGGCGACCACAACGACGCCGTCGCGCGAGATACGGGGGCGTACTGGTCCGCCATTGACCGGTTCATCACGTCAGGGTCGCGCGGCGCCACCGACGATTCTCGTCGTTGACACGCCCCGCTGCCCCGCGCACCATGGATGCACATGGCAACAACGGGGGCGGCGTGGCGGTGCGCCTCGTGCAAGCGCCTCGTCCCGGGCGGCGTCGACACGTGCCGCTGCGGCGTCAAGCGGCCGGCGTTCATTTACACGCCGCCGGACGACACCGAGGCCGGGGAAACCCGCAGTCGGACGCTCCCAACGGCGATTATGGCGGTCATCCTCGCCGGCCTGCTCGGGTACGCGTGGTTCCAGTCCGACCGCGCGCGTATCGACAGCGCTCGCCCCGACGCGCGGGCCGCGGCGCCGGCGCCAGCCCCCGCGGCGTCTGACCCCGCCGCGCGCCAGCCGGACCCCGACGTCATCCCGGTGCCCGACCTCACCCCAACCGCGGCCGCCGCCGAGCACGCGACGCTAGAGGACATGATCGCCGCGTCGGCCCCCGCCGTCGTCCTCATCGAAACGGACGCGGGACGCGGCACCGGTTTCTTCGTACGGCCGGACCTGATCATCAGCAACGCGCACGTCGTCAAGGGCTCGACGACGGTGAGGATGAAGTTCGCGGATGGCAAGTCAGGCTCCGCGCTCGTGGTCGCGGTTGCCGAGAACGTCGACTTGGCACTTCTCCGTCCGGCGGCGGGGTCCGAAGGGACCACGGTGCTCGAGCTGTCCAGCATCGGGCGCGTCCGTCCGGGCCAGGAAGTGATCGCGATCGGGTCGGCGTTGGGGGTGCTGCAGAACACCGTCACGCGCGGCATCGTCAGCGCACTGCGGAACGACGGCGGGGTCATGCTCCTCCAGACCGACGCGGCGATCAATCCGGGGAACAGCGGCGGCCCGCTGCTCGACCGCGCCGGACACGTGGTCGGCGTCAACACGATGAAAGTCAGGACCGCCGCGTCGATCGGATTCGCAGTGGCGGCGGATCACGTGAAGCACCTGATCGACAATCCGCAGGCCACGGCCACCGGATCCGCCGAGGGGCCCGGCTCAGCGCTCATCAACGCGGCGAAGCCACCGGCTGCGACCGAGGACAGCCACGCGCAGACCGTCGCGGCGTACGAAGCGCAGCTGAGATCCGTGCAGCCCCGCGCGGACCAGATCGACGACTACTGGGACCGGTTCCGCAAGGCGTGTAACGCCACCGCCATCAGCGGCGCAGGCGATCGGCCGTGGTTCGGCGTCTGGGCCGCTCGGCCCGACATCCGCATGGCGATCCCCGACTGCGGCGTATGGCTGAGCGACGTGATCCAGCTCGCGACGGGGGTCAGGACGACGATGACGGCGGCCGGAGAGACCGCGCGTCAAGGAGGCATCTACCCCGGCGAAGCGCGTGACCTGCGCAGGAAGTACCGCCTGGGCTGGGACGGCTGGGAGAAGTAGCGCGCGATCACCAGAGACGTGTCACGCCGTACCGCGGGAACACTTTGTCGGCGGTCACGAGGGGCAGGTCCTCGGCGAGGGCCTGGGCCGCGAGCAGCCGGTCGAACGGGTCGCGATGATGGAAGGGCAGCGCCGCGACGCCGCTCGCATGCTCAAGAGAGATCGGCAACAGCCCGAAACCGTTCACTTCGAGCTGCTGCTGGACGAAGCGAGCCGCGGGTTCCGGGATCGTCAGCTTGCCCAGGCTCACCTTGATGGCCATCTCCCAGCAACTCGCGACGCTGAGCAGGCAGTCGGATTCGGCGATCGCCCGCGCCGCGCGCTTCGAGAGCCGGCGATCGTCGGTGACCCACCAGAGAAACGCCTGCGTGTCGAGCAGCAGGGCCATCAGCGATAGTCGCTGAAGTCGTCGAGCGGGGCATCGA
>JANOJK010000921.1:0-2157 GCA_031408165.1 Acidobacteriota bacterium
CCTCGATCGCCCGATCGACGAAGCCGCCGCTGCGATAGTCGAGGCCGAGGCAGAGCAGCACATTGGCATGCTCGAGCTTGCGCAGGTTGGGGCGCTGGAGGAGGCCCTGGTGCTCCTGGATCGCACGCCCCACCTGTCCCTACTCGCGATACAGGTTGCCGAGAATCAGGTGGATCTCCAGTGGATCACCTGCGGCCTGCGCCGCCTTCGACAGCTCGTCGATCGCCTGGTCGATCTGGTTCGCCACCAGGAAGTTCAAACCGAGCATGTAGTGAGGAGACTCGCGGGCTCGGCGCCGGTCCGTCCACACGCCGTCGTGCAGCTTGTAGCGTTCCCACGCCTTGCCCACGGCCAGGCCGATGAGCAGCGCGACGAGCCCGACGAGCAGGACCGACGTGCCCATCACGTTCCGAGATATTCGGCCACCGCGGCGTGCCAGCGCCCCTGCGCGCGCAGCACGTGCTCGATGCACTCGCGCGCCGCGCCGAACCCGCCGCGGCTGGCACTGACCCACTGCACGGCAGCCCGCACTTCGGGGACCGCGTCGGCCGGCGCCGCCGAGAAACCGGCGCGCCGCAGCACGGGGAGGTCCTGCAGGTCATCCCCCATGTAACCGACCTGCTCATCGGTGAGTCCCGCGTCGTCCAGGATCTGCTGGTACCCGGCGAGCTTGTTGGAGGAACCCTGAACGACCGTCGTGATCCCGAGCTGCGTCGCGCGGACGGACGTCGCATCCGCCAGCCGCGCCGAGAGCAGGCCGACGGCCAGCCCCGCGCGCTGCGCCCAGACCAGCCCGGCGCCGTCGCGGATGTTGAACTCCTTGGACTCGCTGCCGTCGGCGTGGATCAGGATCCGTCCGTCGGTCAGGACGCCGTCGACGTCGAACAGCAACATCCTCAGCCGATCCATCGCCTAGAGCCTATCTCACAACGAGACCCCGGTCTGAAACTAGAACATCTGCGTGCGCCAGAGGTCGTGCAGGTGCACGACACCCTCCACCACGCGGTGCGAATCGACGACGACAACGGAGGTGATTTTGTGGGTTTCCATGACCCGCAGCGCCTCGACCGCCAGCACGTCCCGGCTGATCGTCAGCGCGTTGGGCGACATCGCCTCGCCGGCCGTCAGCGACAGCACCGCGTCGGGCGACCGCGACACCATCAGGCGGCGGAGGTCGCCGTCGGTGAAGACCCCCGCCAGCGTCCCGTCGGCGTCGAGGACACACGTCATCCCGAGCCGCTTGCTCGACATCTCGTGAATCACGTCCGGCATGCCGGTCGTGAGGCGCACCGTGGGCGCCGCGTCGCCGCCGTGCATGACGTGCTCGACGCTCATCAGCCGGCGGCCGATCCGGCCGCCGGGATGCAGCGAGGCGAAGTGCTCCTCGCGGAACCCCTTGCGCACCAGCAGCGTCATCGCGAGCGCGTCCCCCAGCGCCAGCGCCGCCGTGGTGCTGGCCGTCGGCACGAGGTTCATCGGGCACGCCTCCTCGGCGATGCCGCAGTCGAGTCTCACGTCGGCCCCCCGCGCCAGCGTCGAGCCCGAGAAGCCGGTGATGGCGATCACCTTCGCGCCGATCCGGCGGATGGATTCCATCAGCCGGACGAGCTCCTCGGTCTCACCGCTGTGCGACAGCGCCAGGACGACGTCGTCCTCGCGGATGGCGCCGAGATCGCCGTGGATGGCTTCCGCGGGATGCAGGAAGAAGGCGGACGTACCCGTGCTCGACAGCGTCGCGGCGATCTTGCGGCAGATGATCCCGGACTTGCCCATGCCGGTGACGATCACCCGGCCGCGGCACTCGAAGAGCAGCTGGAGAGCGCGCTCGAAGTCGCCGTCGAGGCGATCGACGAGCCCCAGGATGGCGGCCGCCTCGATGCGCAGCACCTTGCGGGCGAGCTCCAGTGTCGTCGCCGTGTCGCCACTCACGGGCCTCACCGCGCCACCGCGGACGGGTGCCGGACGGCGTGGATCCGTGCGAGCTTCTCGAGGAGCGCCGGGAGCAGGTCCAGCGCGAGCGCGTTCTGCGCGTCGCTCTTCGCGCGCGGCGGATCCTGGTGGACCTCCATGAACACGCCGTCCACGCCCGCCGCGACCCCCGCGCAGGCCATCGGTTCGATGAACTCCGCCTGCCCGGCGGTCACCCCGTCGCCGGCA
>JANOJK010000958.1:0-2277 GCA_031408165.1 Acidobacteriota bacterium
GGCGCGCTCTGGATGTTCGGGAGAGACGAGGCGTTCGGGCGCGCGTCGGCGGCGACGCTGCGCACACTGGGCCTGCCGATCGAGGAGCTCACGGCTCTTGCCGCTGCAAAGCGGTTTCCACAGATTGCTTTCGACGACACCATCGCATCAGCGCTGTGGGAACCGGAAGCCGGCTACCTGTTCGCGCGCCGCGCGTGCGAGCACGTGCTCGAACGGTTCGTCGCGGAAGGAGGCACCTACCGCCAGGCGGCTGTCCAGACGCCCGTGCAGGCGACCGGCTCGCCCCTCCGGCGCATCCGCCTCGAGGGGGGCGGCGTGCTCGACGCGGACGTATTCGTCTTCGCGTGCGGACCGTGGCTCGGGCGCCTCTTTCCCGACGCGGTCGGCGCGCGGGTGACGCCGACGCGGCAGGAGGTCTACTACTTCGGCACGCCGCCGGGCGACGCGCGGTTCCTCGATCCCGCGATGCCGGTGTGGGTCGATTACCGCGAGCGTCTCATCTACGGGATCCCGGGCAATGCGCACCGCGGATTCAAGGTGGCGGACGACACCGCGGGACCCGCGTTCGATCCCACCGACGGTCCGCGGGACGCGACGACGGCGGGAATCGCCGCGGCGCGCGCGTTTCTGAAGGTGCGGTTTCCGGCGCTCGCCGACGCGCCGCTGCTCGGATCGGAAGTCTGCCAGTACGAAGCGTCCCCTGATGCGCACTTCGTGATCGATCGCCATCCGGTCGCCGGGAACGTGTGGATCGCGGGCGGGGGATCCGGACACGGGTTCAAGATGGGGCCGGCGCTCGGCGAGATGCTGGCGTCGTACGTGCTCGGCACCGTCACACCGGACCCGCAGTTCGGTCTCGCGCGGCTGGCTGCGGCGCCGGCCGGCGGATGGGAGGAGAAATGGTCGTGACCGCGCGGGCTTGACGGCGATGCGCCGGGCGCGTACGCTGTCGGACAGCCTCGACGGCTGACCCCCATCATGCATCAGTGGTTCGGCAATCGCACCGCGCGGCTCTACGCCGGTGTGTTTCTCCTGCTCTCGAACACCACCTACCACACGGCCGCCGCCGGCCTGACGTCGTGGCCGATGCTCGCGCAGCCCGCGCCGCTGACGTTCAGCGACGTGACCGCCCGCGCCGGCATCCGCTTCCGCCACAACAACGGCGCATTCGGGAAGAAATACCTGCCCGAAACGATGGGATCCGGCTGCGCCTTTCTGGACGTCGACAACGACGGCTGGCCCGACATCTTCCTCGTGAACTCCCGCAACTGGCCGGGCCGGCCAGGCCCGCCGTCCTACCCGGCGCTGTACCGCAACAACCGCGACGGCACGTTCACCGACATCACGCGCCAGTCGGGACTCGCGGTGGAGATGTACGGGTTTGGCGCCGCGGCGGCGGATTACGACAACGACGGGAACATCGACCTCTACGTCACGGCGCTCGACGGCAACCGGCTGTTTCACAACGACGGCGCCGGAAAGTTCCGCGACGTGACCGCGGCGTCGGGCGCCGGCCTCCAGGCGTTCTCGGCAGGCGCGCTGTGGTTCGACTACGACCGCGACGGTAAATTGGATCTGTTCGTCGCCAACTACGTCGAGTGGACGATCGAGAAGGACCTGCACTGCACGCTGACCGGCACGCGCAAGTCGTATTGCACGCCGGAGTTGTACAAAGGACGTTCCCCCACGCTCTTCCGCAATCGCGGCAACGGCACGTTCGAGGACGTCACCCGGAAGGCCGGCGTCCACGACCCCGCGTCGAAAGGGCTCGGCGCGTCGATGCTCGACTACGACGGCGACGGCTGGCCGGACCTCGTCGTCACGAACGATACGGAGCCCAACCGCCTGTATCGCAATCAGCGCAACGGCACGTTCACCGACGTCGGCATGACGGCGGGCATCGCCTTCGACGAGTCGGGCGTCGCCAGGGCCGGCATGGGCGTGGACGCGGCCGACTTCGACGGCTCCGGGCGGCCGGGGATCGTCATCGGCAATTTCTCGAACCAGATGATGGGCCTCTATGCGAACCAGGGGAACGGACTGTTCATCGACGAGGCGCCCACCTCCACGATCGGCCGCGCGTCGCTGCTGTCGCTGACGTTCGCCTGCTTCTTCTTCGACGCCGACCTCGACGGCCTGCTCGACATCTTCGCGGCGAACGGGCATGTCGCGGACGACATCGCGGCCGTGCAGCCGAAGGTGACCTATGCGCAGGCGCCGCACCTCTTCAGGAACCTGGGCGCGCGGCGGTTCGAGGTCGTGACCCGGACGGCCGGC
>JANOJK010000961.1:0-2315 GCA_031408165.1 Acidobacteriota bacterium
GCACCCCGCGGTGGATGGGAAACAGGGCGTTCCTGTTGTCGAAGCCGACCACCGCGTCCACCGTGCAGCGCTCGAACAGGTGCCGCCGCAGCTCGGCGCAGCCATGGTCCCCCAGCAGCCCCGACGGCATCAGCATCCCGACGCGTCCGCCCGGCCTCGCGAGTTGCAGCATGCGCTCGGCGAACAACTGGTAGAGGTTGGCGTGACCGCTGCCCTGGAGCGCATAGCAGCCCGATTCCCGGCTGAACGTCGTCAATTCTCCCGCGGCCGCCCATGGAGGGTTGCCGAGGACCGCGTCGAAGCCCGCCGCCTCGAGCGGCTCCCCCCGTTCGTCGAAGTACGCCTCGGGGAACTCGAGCTCCCAATGGAAGAAGCGCTCGCGCTGCGCCACACTCGACGCGGTGGCGCGCCACTGCCGCTGCACTCGATCCGGCAGTTCCGACGTCCCGCCGCGGATCGCCGCATGGAACGCGGGCCAGGCACGGGGCGTCATGCGCTCGACGTCCGTGGGCCAGAACCACGCCGCGCACCATGCGTCGGCGACCGAGCGCCACGCGGCCAGCGGCGCCGCCTCGCCGGAGAGCTCCTCGTTCACGCGCTCCTTGCGGCGCACGATCGCCGCCGAGTCGTCTGGCTCGCGCGCCAGGGCCAGTCGCGGCGTCACGGTGGCCGAGAGTCGCGCCGCCAGCTCCCCCTCGTCGAACAGCGGCAGCGACGAAGAAGGGCGCCGGCGTCCGGGACCGGGCGGCTGGCGGGCGACGTCGATCCCGCGCGCCCCGGCCAGGGCGTTTCCCGCCCGCAGATGATGATCGAGGAACGTCAGAGGCCTGTCGGCCGCGAGCGTGCACAACCAGAGGGACAGCCGGGCGAGCTGGACCGCCGTCGGGTTGAGGTCCACACCGTAGATCGATCGCTGCGCGACGACACGACGGAACGCCGCGCGGTCCGCGGCGGAGACGTCGGCGCGCGACAGCGTCCCCTCGGATATCAGCGCTTCTTCATAGGCGTCGGCCAGATACCGGCATGCGGCGACCAGGAACGCGCCGCTGCCCATCGCGGGATCGACGATGCGGAGGGAGAGGATCTGCTCCGGCGTCCGGCCGCGCACCAGAGGCGCAAGCGTCCGCCGCACCAGGTATTCGGTCATCGCCCGCGGCGTATAGAAGGTGCCGGTTCCCTTGCGCCTGCCGGAGGGGACGAGGGTGACCGATCCCTTCGTGCTTGTGGGGGTGTAGTCCAGCACGCGCTCGTAGACTGCGCCAAGCTGCTCGACGCCCAGGTCCGCATACGTGATGCGCTCCCGCCTGTCCGCCGCTGGCCGGGTGGTCACGGCGAGCAGCACTTCCCGGGCGACGCGGTCATCGAGGACGAACGATTCGGCGAGCGGCGCCGCCGACGGGGCGAACAGACGGCCGTTGAACGGCACGACCCGGAGCGTGCCGGCCGTGCATCCCCGGTGCGCGAGCCGCGCAATCGCCTGGAGCGCCTGCCAGAGCCCGGCGGGCGCGGTCTGCCCCTCCGCAGCCGGCCTGAGCGATTCGATCGTATAGCTGTCGCGGTACACGGGGTGCCACTGCGGCACGAGGCCGCGGGCCTCGGCGAAGAGGAGGAACAAGATCCGGTACACGATCGTGAGCGCGTCGGCCAGCGCCGCGTCGAGCATCACCGGCCGGCGTCTCGAGCCGCGCGTGAACCCGCCAACCAGCCGCGTCAGCGCCTCCTCGACGCCAATCTGTAAGGAACGCCCGACCGCGGCACGATGCTCTTCCGTGCCTCTGAGCAGCGCCTCCAGCGTCGCGAAGGCGCCTTCCGACGTGCCATCGAACAGCCGCAGCAGGACGCGCAAGGTGCGGTCGTCCTCCTCGATGCGCAGGAGGTCGAAGTCGATCGTGCGCCGCGAGAAGGCACGCGAGACATCCATCACCCGCAGGGTCGTGCCGTTGGTCCCGATCCACCACCGCCGGACGACCGGCGTCGATCTCGCCGCCGAAACGCGGAGACGCCGCAGGTCGGCGTTCCAGCCGCCGACCGACACTGCGCCCACGAGGTGACCGTGAATCGAGATCGACAGGGACAGATGTCCGCCATCGTCGTGGACGACAGCGGTCTCGACGCCCATCTCGCGCATCAGCGGATGCACGAGGAAGTCGGCGATCTGCCGCGCCGGGCTGGCGGGCCCGAGCGCGCTCCGTGCGTCCGCCAGCACCGCCCGGAGCCGGCCGGTGCTGCCCGGCCGCTCGCCGAGCGCCTCGAGGAGGTCGACGGACGCGAGCGAACCGGATATCCCCTTCAGCGCCACGCGATCAGCACCGCGA
>JANOJK010000820.1:0-7128 GCA_031408165.1 Acidobacteriota bacterium
TTGCTCCGCCAACCCAAGGTGATGGAGCTGGCGAAGGGATTTGAACCCCCGACCAGCTGATTACAAATCAGCTGCTCTACCGGACTGAGCTACGCCAGCTCAGACAAAAGACTATTAATAGCACGTGCCGTGCCACCCGTGCAAGCGGGGGGCCAGACCCGAGGTAGAGGCACCGGCTAAAAGCAGGCATACAAGAACTTACGGCCTTTGTACTCGCTGCCTTCGGCCTTCACTCTCTGCCATGCCGTATGGCGCCGTCCCCGCGCTGACGGACAGCCTCATATAGTACCACACCTGCAGCCACCGAGACGTTGAGGCTCTCCACTGTCCCGTGCATCGGGATGCGCGCGACCCGGTCGCAGGTCTCCCGAACGAGGCGCCGCAGGCCGGTGCCCTCCGCCCCGAGGACCAGCGCCGACGGAAGCGTCCAGTCGACGTCCGTGTACTCGTCGGCGGCGTCCCCCGCCAGGCCGATGGTCCAGACATTTGCAGACTTCAGCTCGTCCACGGCGCGCGCGATGTTCACGACCGTCGCGATGCGTGCGCTCGCCAGCGCGCCCGCCGACGCTTTCCCGACGACCCCGTCGAGCGCGGCGGCATGCCGGGTCTGCCGGATGACGCCGGTCACCCCCGCGGCGTCGCAGGTTCTCAGGATCGCGCCGACGTTGTGGGGATCCTCGATCCCATCGAGCACGACGAGGAGCGGCGCCCAACCGGTACGCCCGCCGTCATGCGGCAGCACCAGTTCCTCGACGCCGTACTCCCGCCCCTCCTCGACGTCGGCGACGACCCCCTGGTGCACGCCGCCCCGGGCGGCGCGATCCAGCGCCTGCGCGTCCGCTCGCTCGACCGGCACGCGCTGCACGCCGGCGAGCGCGAGGATTTCCTCCATGCGCCTGTCCGATCGCGCGCCCACGCGCACGCGCGTCACGCGCTTCGCCTTCAAGGCTTCGAGAACGGGATTCAGGCCGTATATCAGCATTCGACCAGTTGGCGCGACCTTAAGGTCGCGCGTTTACAAACCAGCAACCCGCTCGCTTCAGCACGCCCGACCTAAAGGTCGGGCCTACTGGTGACTGCAGCAGCAAACACCTTCGCCCGCTCGCGGCTGCTCGGGATCTTCGCCAGCCCGGCGTCCGGCGAGAGCTGCGCGCCGCGATCGATCGCGGGCACGGCGAGATCGAGCTCCGGACCACCTCCCTCGCCCGTCAGCGCGACGCGGATCGGATGGAAGAGCGCCTTCCCCTTCTGCCCGGTCTTCTCTTTCACGCGGTTCGCCATGGCGCGGAAGGCCTCCCGATCGAGGAGCGGCCCCTCGACGGCCTCCGCGAGCGCGGCGATCACCTCGCGCGCGCCAGGCTCGCGCACGATCCCGGCAACCGCCGGACGCTGCAGCGCCTCGCGCGCGTCGCAGGTGAAGAGGAACGCGAGGCGATCGGGCACCTCCTCGAGGCGATCCACCGAGCCGACCGCCATCGGCAGCACCGACTCGATATAGGCCATCGCACTGTCGGTTTTCCGCTTCAGGAACCCGCGCGCCTGGAAGAACCGCGCGCTCTCGGCCGCCATGCGGGCCGGGGCCGCGACCTTCATGTAATGGCGGTTCATCCAAGCCAGCTTCTCAGAGTCGAACACCCCGGCGCTGTGGCCGACATCCTCGAGCGCGAAGCGCCGGGCGAGCTCGTCCATCGGCATCAGTTCGGCGTCGTCTGTCGTCTCGCCGCCGCCCGATCGCGGCGACCAGCCGATGAGCGCGAGGTAATTGGTCAGCGCCTCGGGCAGGTAGCCGCGCTCGCGGAACTCCGCGACCGAGGTGGCGCCGTGGCGCTTCGAGAGCGGGGTGTGATCGGATCCCAGCACGAGCGACAAGTGCGCGAACCGCGGCGGCGTGAACCCGAGCGCGCGGTACAGGAGCACCTGCCGGGGCGTATTCGAGATGTGGTCCTCGCCGCGGATCACGTGCGTGATCTCCATCAGCGCATCGTCCACCACCACCGCGAAGTTGTACGCGGGACGGCCGTCGGACCGCACGAGCACGGGGTCGCCGATGACGTCGGTGCTGAAGGTGACCTCGTCGCGGACGAGATCCTCGAACGAGACGTCCACGTGCTCGGGGACCCGGAACCGGACGACGGCGCGCTCGCCGGCATCGATCCGGCGCCGCGCCTCGTCCGGCGACAGGGACCGGCAGGTCCCGTGATACTTGGGGGGTCGCCCGGCGGCGAGATCGCTCTTGCGGTCCGACTCCAGTTTCTGCGGTGGGCAGAAGCAGTAGTAGGCGTGGCCGGCGGCGAGCAACTCGTTGGCGTAGGAGGTGAACAGGTGCAGGCGCTCCGACTGGCGGTACGGCCCGCCGGCGCCCCCGACGTCCGGCCCCTCGTCCCAGTCGAGCCCGAGCCAGCGGAGATCCTCGAGGATGCTCTCCTCGGATTCCTTCGTCGATCGCTCGGCGTCGGTGTCCTCGATGCGGAGGATGAACGTGCCGTCGTGGCCGCGCGCGAGCAGCCAGTTGAAGAGCGCCGTGCGCGCGTTGCCCACGTGGAGCTGGCCGGTGGGGCTCGGCGCGAAGCGGACCCTCATGCGCGCCTCCGCACGAGCGCCACCGCGTGCGCGGCAATCGCTTCGCCACGGCCGGTCGCGTCCACCCCCTCGTTGGTCTTCCCCTTGATGCTGACGCGGGCCCGGTCGACCCCCAGGGCGTCGGCGAGCCGCGTGCGCATCCCGTCGATCGCATCCTTGATCGTCGGCCGCTCGAGTATGACGGTGATGTCCAGGTTCCCCACCTCGTAGCCCTGTTCGCGCACGAGCCGCCCCGCCTCGCGCAGCAGTCCGATACTGTCGGCGTCCTTCCACCGCGCGTCGGTGTCGGGAAAGTGCCGGCCGATGTCGCCGAGACATGCGGCGCCGAGGATGGCATCGGTCGCGGCGTGGCAGGCGACGTCCCCGTCGGAATGGCCGAGCGGCCCGCGCCCGAAGGGAATGGTCACGCCGCCAATCACGAGGGGCCGGCCCTCGACGAGCCGGTGGAGGTCGTATCCGGTGCCGACGCGCTCGAGTCCCCCCAGACGCTGCCGCGCGGCGTCCAGATCGTCGCGGGTCGTGATCTTCACGTTACCCGGATCCCCGTCCACGACGTGCACCAGGTAGCCGGCCCGCTCCGCGAGCGCCGCTTCGTCGGTGGCCTCGACGCCCGATCGTCCGAGAGCGACCGCCGCCGCCAGCACCTCGCGCCTGAAGCCTTGCGGTGTCTGCGCGAGATACACGCTCGCGCGCGGAATGGTCTCGACGATGACGGCTCCGCCGGGCGCCGGCGCGACCCGCTTGACCGTGTCACGCGACTGGAGCGCCGCGATGGCCGCGCCGTGCGCCATCGCCGCGTCGATGGTCCGATCGATCAGCCCGCCGGTGACGAATGGCCGGGCGGCGTCGTGGATCAGCACGATGTCAGCCGCCGCGTCGACGGCGTCGAACGCATTGGCCACCGAATCCTGGCGCCGCGCGCCGCCGGCCACCGCGCGCACGGCCGGCAGCCGCGCCGGGTCCACGCCGTCGAGCACGATTCCCGCCGGACCCCGCGGCAGCACGACGATCAGCTCGGAGATCCGCGGATGGGTGTGGAATGCCTTGAGGCTGTGCTGCAGCATCGACCCGCCGCCGATGTCGAGCAGCTGCTTGGGGGTGGCCGACCCCAGCCTCGTCCCCGACCCGGCTGCCGCAATGATGGCGCTGACGAACATGGGCAAGAGACGAATTATATCGCCCACCTTCGCCCGCAGCCTAGTTTGTGCGGGCTACGGTGGGCGCCCGCCACAGCCGCTGCGCGGCGGAGGCGGGCGGGGGTTGGGACGAAGAGCTGCAACCATCGGAATGGCGCGGCCGTCTAAGGTGATCGTATATAAGCTCACGTTATGCAGACACGGCGCATCCCGACCATCACGCACCTCCAGTTCCTCGTGCTGGGGCTGCTGCGCGACAGCGAGCAGCCGGGCCGGGTGATCCGCGAAGCGCTCGCCGCCCACGGGGTGCGGCGGAGCGCGCCCGCCTTCTATCAATTGATGGCGCGGCTCGAGCGGGACCGGCTCGTGGACGGCTGGTACGAACAGGTCAGCGCCGGCGACCAGGCCGTCACCGAGCGGCGCTACCGCCTCCGGCCCGCCGGGGCAAAGCTCTGGACCGACGCGCGCGACTTCTACACGTCCCTGATCGCGCAAGCCGCGCCGCGCTGGTCCGATGCGTAAGACCGCCTGGGCCCGCGTGCTCGCGTCGTGCGTCCCCGGCCACGTCCGCCGGGAGATGTTCGAACCCGCCCTCCAGGACCTGTATGTCGACGCCGCGCGCACGGGCCGCGGCACCGGCCTCTCCACGCTCGGACTGTTTCTCGAATGCTGGCGCCTCGCGCCGGCCGAGGTACTCACGATGTTCCTGCACGATCTCCGTCACGCGCTCCGGCTGCTGGTGCGCGAGCCCGGATTCACGGTCGCGGCGGTGCTGACGCTCACCCTCGGCGTCGGCGCCAACGTCGCCGTGTTCGCGGTCGTCAACGCCGCCCTCCTGCGGCCGCTCCCCTATCCGGACGCCGACCGCCTGGTCCTGCTCGAACACCGGGACCGCCGGACCGGAATCAAGAAGGACTTCGTCGCGATGGGGGACTTCGTCGATCTCCGCGCGCGGCAGCGATCGTTCGAGTCGCTCGGCGCCTTCGGCGGCGGCCGCGGCACCATCTTCGATCAGGGCGAGCCGTTCGACGTCGCCATTCTGCAGGCGACGCCCGACCTGCTGTCGGCGCTGCCCGCGCCCGCCGCGCTCGGACGGATGCTGACCCGGGATGACGCACGCGAAGGCGCCGCGCCGGTTGTGATGCTCGGCTACGACGTCTGGCAGCAGCGGTTCGCCGGCGACCACGCGATCGTCGGCCGCTCGATCAGGATGGACGCAACCGCGCGCCAGGTGGTCGGCGTCGCCGCCCGGGGCTTCCGCTTCCCCGCCAACAGCCGGACCGAGGCCATCATTCCCATGCGTGTGCCGGCGCACGCGCCCGCGGAGCGCAAGAACGGCTGGGTGTTCGCCGCCGGCCGGCTGAATCCCGGCGTGACGATGGACCGCGCGGCGACCGATCTGACGGCGATCTCGCGGCAGATGGAGCAGGAATTTCCGGTCGCGAACGACGGTTCCGAGTACCTGGGGCGCACGCTTCGCGACGCGATGGTCGGCGACACCAAGCCCGCATTGCTGTTGCTGCTCGCCGCGGTCGGCCTCGTCATGTTGATGGCGTGCGTCAACGTGGCCAACCTGCTCGTCGCGCGCGCGGTCGGGCGGCAGCAGGAAATGGCCGTCCGGGTCGCGCTCGGCGCCGGGCGCGGCCGCCTCGTCTCGCAGTCGCTGACGGAAAGCTTCGTCCTGGCGGCCGTCGCCGCGGCAGCGGGCATCCTGGTCGCGCACTGGGCCACGCCGGCGCTGGTCGCGCTGGTGCCCGCGTCCGTGCAACTGCCGGAGCTCGGGACCATCGGCATCGACGGCACCGTCCTCGCCTTCACCGCGGGGCTGACGGCGATCACGACGATCCTGTTCGCCCTGATCTCCGCCGTCGGGATCCGGGTCGACAACATCGTCGGGGCCCTCGTGAACCCCGGCCGCGTCAGCGCCGGCCCCTCGGCGCGCCGCGCCTCGTCGGTCCTCGTGATCGCCGAAACCGCGCTGGCCATCATCCTCCTCACGGGCGCGGGGCTCGTGCTGCGGAGCTTCTCACGGCTGATGGCCGTGGATCCTGGATTCAACACCGAACGCGTGCTGACGCTCGACATGGCGCTCCCCGTTGATCGCTACCGCGAGGTCCCGGCCGTGTCCGCGTTCTACGCCCGCGCGTTCGACGAGCTGCGCCGCGTCGAGGGGATCGCCCACGTCGGCGCCGCGGCCGTCATGCCGCTGACCGGCAACAACTGGACGGTGCCGTTCGATCGGGCCGATCGGCCGGTGCCCGCGGGACAACGTCCACCCGACGTCGGCTGGCAGGCGGCGACCGGCGGGTACTTTTCGGCGCTGCAGATCCCGCTGCGCTCGGGCCGGCTGTTCACCACCGCCGACCGCCCGGGCGGCCCGACCGTGGTCATCATCAGCGAAGCCATCCAGGCGCGGTTCTTCCCGGGAGAGAACCCGATCGGCCGGAAGATCCGCGGCGGAGGGGGCGAAGCGGAGATCGTCGGCGTGGTCGGGAACATCCGCCGGGCGGCACTGACGGACCAGCCGCGCGCCGACATGTACTTCGCAGCCGAGCAGGGGCCGCAGCCCACGACGACGCTCTTCATCCGGACTGACGGGGATCCGCGCGACGCCGTCGCGGCGGTGCGCGCGTCGCTCCGCGCCATCGAACCGAAGATCGTGCTCCGCGAGATCCGGACGCTGGACGATGTCGCGCGGGAATCGGTCCAGCTGACCAGCCTCGCGCTCTGGCTGCTCGGTCTGTTCGCGGCGTGCGCGCTCGCGCTCGCCGCCGTCGGCATTTACGGCGTGATGTCGTATTCGGTACGGCAGCGCTCGCGCGAGATCGGCACGCGTGTCGCCCTGGGCGCCACGAGCGGCGACATCCTGTGGCTGGTGATGCGACACGGCGTCATCGTCGCCACTCTGGGATCCGCGATCGGCGTGGTGGCCGGCCTGCTGGCCGCACGCTCGCTCCCGGCGCTGCTGTACGCGACGTCGCCGGCCGACCCGCTCACGCTCGGGGTTGCCGTCGCCGTCCTGCTCACGGTCGCCCTCCTCGCGTGCTACATCCCCGCGCGCCGCGCTACACGCGCTCAATCCCTGATCGCTGATCGCTGATCGCTCATCCTGAATCTCTTATCCTGAATCCGGAATCCGGAATCCGGCATCCTGAATCGCTCATCCGGAATCCGGAATCGCTCATCCGGAATCGGAATCCTGAATCGCCCATCTGATCCCGACGCTGAATCCCGAACCTGAAAGCGACGTCGGAGTGCGGATGCAGGATGCAGGATGCGGGATGCGGGATGCGGGATGCGGGATGCAGGATGCGGGATGCAGGATGCAGGATGCAGGATGCAGGATTGAGGATTGAGGATGAGCGATCAGGGATCAGCGATCAAGTGGCTGGCGACAACGGTGTGGACGCGC
>JANOJK010000828.1:0-6445 GCA_031408165.1 Acidobacteriota bacterium
ATGCTCCGATGTGTTGGGCGATTCTGGTGATGGCCTGTCACGTCCTGCGGAGGGCGCCGCCTGAATTCGACCAGGCGAAGCGATCTCACCTGCGGCGCCTGGTGACCTCGTCATTACCATTTATAAGGTGTTCCCATTCCATGTATGGTCCGGCTGGGGGAACAGGAACCGGGTTCTGGCGCACTTAGGGCATTTTCCCCGGAATCCTGCGGCATTGGACTTGCTCGGCCCAGCCCAGCTGGAGGTCATTTATGCGTCGCCTGAGATACATCGCCGTCATCCTTGTGCTGCTGATCGTCGCAGCTCTGGTCACGACACCGGTCTGGAAGCCGGTTGCAAAGCGCAACAAGTGGGTCGTGGTTGCCTCCAATGTTTACCAGGATGTGTTGCGGCGCAGTGGACTTCGCCGCGATCAAATCAGCCAGCCCGACTTTGCGTCACTGCCGGACGCAGCGGTCCCCAGCTACCTCAACAGAATCAACGGAACGTTTGGCCATTACGAGAAGTACGCGAGGCTGTCTGGAGACACCCTGCGTGGTGCCAGGGTCCTCGAGGTTGGCCCCGGTGAGACGCTGGGCGTGGCGTTGCGGTTCATCGGACTGGGCGCCAGACAGGTCGTCGCCGTCGATAAGTTCGTGCCGCTCCAGACCTCTTCGTTCCACCAACGGCTGTACACCGCGTTGACGCGCCGGGTGTCGCCCCAGGAACAGCAGAACATCAATGCCGCGGTCTCGCTCGAGGACGGGGTGCGTTTCAATCCGGATCGTGTGGACTATGTCTACGGCGAAGGCATGGAGGACGTCGGGGCGCGGTGGCCGGCCCGGTCGTTTGACGTGGTCGTCTCCAATGCCGTGCTCCAGGAGGTCTATGACACGAAGAGGATGCTCGGGACACTCGACCACTTGCTGAAACCTGGCGGCCGGCAAATACACGTGATCGATCTGCGCGACTACGGAATGTTCACCAAGCACGGCTTCCACCCGCTGGAGTTCCTCACCATTCCTGATGGCGTGTATCGCTACATGGTGGAGTCCAGCGGCCAGCCCAATCGCCATCGGCTCGACTACTACCGATCGACGATGGCGGCGTTGGGGTATCGCACCCAGTTTTTCCGAAGCTGGGTGGTCGGAGGGAAAGCGCCGCTGCGCGAGTACCCCACCGAACTTCAATACGGGCGCGATTACACGGACGAGAATCTGCAGTTGGTACGCTCCATTCGCGGACGGTTGTTGCCCCGGTATCGGGAACTCTCGGATGACGATCTGCTGACGGCGAGTGTCGTGATGGTGGCCGAGAAGCCGGCGAACCAGACTGCCGCACACACGGGCCTCAATCGATAGATAAAGGATCCGGGCGCTCGCGCGGGTCCCTTCAGCCGCGGGCGACGCAAAACCCGCCGATCTCTCGATGCTGTTTGCGGCCCACGGCACTTCAGGAAGATCGTCAAGATCACAACGGTTGCGAACCCAGGTCGGCAACGACCAATCGCACGAGCGCGAATTGACAGCGTCGGAAGCAAGATCTCGATTCGGTACGGCCTTCAGGAGGGGAGACTCACCGAGCTGTCCGCAATGGCGAGTTCGGTTTCCACGGTGACGACTGGGTTGTTCGTCGCCACCGTGGACGTCCACCTGAGAGAAGCGTCAGAGGAGCTTGAGGATTACGCCGTAGGCGACGGCAATTGCGGCGAGCACGAGCACCCCGCGCACCGGTACCGGCCGTGTCCGATCTCGGATCCACAGGCCCACCGTGAGGCTCACGACGAACAACAGCGCGGGCACCGCCCACCACGCCCGTTCACCGAGCACCCGGGTGAGGATGAGCATCGCAACAACGCCCGCCAGGATGAGGGCGACGCGTGGCTGCTTCGCGTCGGTGTTTGTGAGTGTGTCAGCCATGATTGGGATTTTACCCTCACCTAGTAGCAGTCGGCGCGGCGTTCTCGGCGGCATTCGGCGAGCCGGTCTTCACACAGTTGCTTGGCCTGCTGGGCTTCCTGCACGCACTGCCAATTGTCGGTGCCCCATATCGCCTCTTCGAGCACCCCGGCGGCGAAGCTCCCGGCGATAGATGCACCGCCGAGGGCACCCGTCGAAACGCCGCGCATGGCGGCGGCGAGTCTCGGACGAAAGATCGCGACTCCCTCGGCCGCGCCGGCGATCCCAAGGTCGGCGGCGACCCCGCGCAGTCCCTGCCGCAGATACCGCCCCGCGTTGCGGAGATTACACCGCGCGCCCGCTTCGCGTCCTTCGCGGGCGCAGCCGTACGCGGGCACATACTGTTGCCCCATGGCGACGCGCGTGAACTGCGGCCCGCCCGGCGTGAACAGCGGCGTGGCGACCCCGATCAGCCCGGTGTCGGTCATCGTGGCGCTCAGCCCTTCCTCGAAGATGACCTCGATCTGATCGTACGACTGCCCCCACAACTGGATGTTGTAGGTCATTTCGTTGCCGGTCCTGAAACTGCGGACCCACACTGTGCCCTCGCCCGTCAGGTCGTTGCCGTCGTCCCAATCCCACACGAGCATCTCGCCGTTGCCGGAGCGGTGGTGCTCCTGCACCGACACGGGCCGCAGGCCCGGCTTGGCCGCGCCGCGCACGGTGTGCGCCGTGCTGGATGTTGGCCTCCAGCCCCGACGTTCCGCCGACTCGATGGCCGCCATGATCGCCTTGGGGTTCTTTCGCGCGACTTCCATCCACCGCGCGCCGGAGACCGTCGGCAGCGAGGTCAGCGCGTTGAGGCTCTTCGTCGCGAACGCGGACGATGGACTGGCCTCCTTCGTGAACGTGCTCACGACCGTCGGTGTGATCGGCGTACTCGTTTGCGCGGTTGCTGCGGTGGCCCACAACAGAGCGACCAGCAGCGTGAAACACCTAATCGTCCGTGGGTGCGCGAGAAAGGCGCGGGCGGGGCGCATGGCTGCCGTCTGCAACACCGAGCATCTACCTAGATCCATCATTCACACTCCCTGCACAGAACCGTTTGGTCGGGTGGCGCTGCACAAGCAACGTGAATGCCGCGCGGTTTACAAAGACTTACATCGGTTGTGCGCCTTGCGGTGAGCACTCAAGACCCAGCCTCCCCCAAACCGACGCGTTTTGGCGTGTAGAACGTTCTCTGAACGGGAACGACGCACCCAGCGTTTGGCGACGACGATTCGACCTGAGCGCCCTTTGATGTCTGCACGAACCGCGTGCGCGATCACCGGCGGTTGGCGAGCGCGATATCCGACTCCAAGACAACCACCGACGTACCGCTTTGTCCTGCTTCGCGGCGGCCAGTTTTGGTCAATTGCGTGACGACGCCGTTCATAAAGGACGTGACGCTCACCATCCGGAGCTGTTGGCCGAACCGTGAGACAAATGTCCGGCGCTGTGTTGGCGAGGCACATCCTGCTCCACAAAGAGGACCGGCCGCTCCCCGCATGAACTACCATAGCCGTTGGGCACTCGGAAGTGGAGGTAAACGAATGCGTCACCCCCTCGACCGCACGCGCGACCTGACCCCCGCCGAGCAGGGGCTCGCCCTGTTCCTCTTGCTGGCGGTGTTCGTCGTCGCTCTCGACGCGGCGCTGCCACCATTCACCGGCGAGCACAGTCACAGCGCGTCGTGCGACGTGTTCCCCGAGGGCTGAGCCACGGTGGACTGCCCGAGGCCCGAACACGAAGCGAGGCCACCGACCTCGGCCACAGGAAGCGGCTAATACTTCGGAGGTGCCCCCCGGCGGGCCGCCCCGGTGGTGGCGCGGTTCATCAGGGGTCCACAAGACCCGCTGGAATCGAGCGACACTTTCGTCCCGAACTGTTAGCAGCTTTGAACTGCCGCAGGCCACGGGATAAAGCCCACAGGCAGAGGACTTGGGACCGGATGTTGGATGCCGACGTTCTGGCCAGGTCGCCACGCGCCAGCAGAACACCACTACCACTGAACAAATCCAGCTTCATAGACTGGATGGAATCGTGAGGACGCGACGCCAGCCGTGGCGAAAGCGTACTAGCAGAATCCGTACAGTGTGTGGGGGATGTCGGTTTTCAGCAGGAAGGGACCCTATGATCGGATGAGCAGATCGAGAGTGCTTGATTGTGCTGATCCGCGAATTGAAGTTGGCATGGCCGCAGTGTCTGAACGGCCCCCCCTTACGACACTAGTTCTGACCCACCTCCAAAGGAGGTCGAATGGAGTTCCGGCGACCAGTTGCTTCGCGCACTCCACCGCCTTTCATCATCCTCCTCGGCCTGCTCCTCGTCGGCACGGTGGTGACGGCACAGTTGCCTGCGCGGGATACGCCACCCACGCCAGGCGCCGGAACGGGCGTGATCCGCGGACGCGTCGTACGCGCCGATACGGGTGAACCGCTGCGCCGCGTGCAAGTCCGCGTGGATGAATGGGGCACGGGGGATCGCAGCGGACCCGCCGCGACCATGACGGATGCCGAGGGCCGGTATGAGCTGACGCAGCTCCCCGCCGGGCGCTACCAACTCAAGGCCACACGAGGCGGGTATGTCGAAGTCGCGTACGGACAGCGACGATCATTCGAACGGGGACGACCCCTGGAGCTCGGTGAAGGCGCCGTGCTCCAGAAGATCGACTTCGCGCTCCCGCCAGGCGCAGTGGTCACCGGCCGCGTCGTCGACGAAGCCGGCGAGGCGGTCGCCCACGTGTCCGTCTCACTCGAGCGCCGCCGGTACGTCGACGGCGCCAGGCGATTGGTCGCGCAGAGCGGCAGCTCCACGGACGACCGCGGGGAGTTCAGGATCTTCGGCATGCCGCCTGGCGACTACGTGATCGTCGCGAAATTCGAGGCGAGGGATCTGGGCTCGAGAGATCGCGTGCGCTACGTGCCAACCTACTACCCAGGGACGCCGGTCGCGGGCGAGGCGCAACGCGTCACCGTCGGCCCTGGGCAGGAGGTGCCCGGGATCACGATCGCGCTCGCCCGCGCGGCCACGGCCACGGTGCGGGGCGTCGTCCGTTCCTCCGGCCAGGCCTCGTTGGGCCCATTCACATTCGTGATCGCTCGAGAGGTCAGCGGCCCGCAGGCGTACGGTGAAACGGCGATGGCGATCGCCGCTCCCGACGGGTCGTTCGCGATCGCCGGGCTGCTTCCGGGCGGCTACGTCGTAGAGGCGCGATCACCGTCAGGGTCTGAGTTCGCGTCGAAGGAGGTCGTCGTCGAAGGCTCCGACGTGGCCGGCGTCACCCTGCTGCTGTCGAACGGCGCGACGGCGCGGGGCCGGATCCGTTTCGACACGGACAACCCTCCGCAGGGGCTTCGCCCGTCTCAGGTCTTCGTGATGCCGACCTTCGAGGATCGCTTCGGGGATCATCAGATGGCGGGCACGAGCGGTGGGCCGCCGGTCATCCACGACGACTGGACCTTCGAACTGCAGGGGCTCAGGGGCCGCGGCTTCATCCGCGCCGCCACCATGGGCGACTGGCAGATGAAGCGCGTCCGGCGAGAAGGCGTCGACGTCACTGACACGCCATTGGACTTCGCCACGGACGTCGACGGACTCGAGATTGAGTTGACGCAGCGGCTGACCACCGTCTCGGGCGGCGTTTCGGACGATCGCGGCGGCGTGGCGCTCGACGCCACCGTCATCGTATTTGCCGACGACCCCGGGAAGTGGGGGCCCCACTCGCGTTTCATCCAGAGCGCGCGTCCCGATCAGCAGGGCCGATTCAAAATCCAGGGCCTGCCGCCCGGCCGGTATCTGGCGATTGCCGTGGGATACCTGGAACCTGGCGAGGAACGGGATCCGGATGTGCTCGAGGCATGGCGCAAAGGCGCGACGCCCTTCACGCTGTCGGAGGGCCAGACGCACGCCCTCGATCTGAGGCTCTCCGCGTTCTAAGCCCCTAAAGAGGCGAGTGACTTCCGTCCGGAGTTGCGGTACGCGCCGGCGTCGCGTTCGTTCTCGCCGCTGTCGTGCTCCGATTCTTTCGCCGCCAGGATCACGGCCCCTGTGAAAAGACGCTGAAGGAAGAAACCGGGAAGGACCTCAAAGGAAGGTAGTCGCGGCGGCGACACGCCGGTTGTCCCGCCTACCGGATGACGATGCGGCCCTTCAAGCCTGCGGCGTCGGGATTCTCGTGATCGTGATAGCCGCACGTGCGAACCGCGACGAGGTTGGTCGTTTCGCGGCTCTGGCCGGGCTGCAGCGTGCCGACCGCATTGATCTCCGGGCACAGCGTGTGCTCCGGATGGGGATCCGACGTCATGTCGTGGCGGCGCGAATCGTTGTTCACGAAGAGCACGCGCGCACCGGGCGAGACGACAATCTCCGCCGGGGTCACGGCGCCGGACGACGAGATCACGATCCGATTGGGATTGTCCGGGGTGGGAGTGGGTGGGGACGCGCCGCCCCCGCCGCAACCAGCGAGAGACAGCAGCGCCACGATCGAAAACGCCGAAACCGCGATCTTCAGGCGCACCTCAGAAGCG
>JANOJK010001089.1:0-1988 GCA_031408165.1 Acidobacteriota bacterium
GAGCACCCCGCCGTGTTCAACGCGGAGGATGCGTCGGCGTTCTGGGATCCGATCCCGGGCGTCCAGTGCAAGAACCTGTTCCTGCGTAACAAGAAGGGGGACCGGCATTACCTGGTGGTGCTGGAGATCTCGAAGCGGGCAGATCTGAAGGACATCGTGAAGCTGGTGGGGGACGATCGACTGAGCTTCGGGTCGCCGGAACGGCTGATGGCGAAGCTCGGGTTGACGCCGGGCTCGGTGTCGCCATTCGGCCTGATCAACGACGCCGACGGCTCGGTCCGGGTGCTCATCGATCAGGACCTGAAAGGGGCCGGCCGCCTGATCTTCCATCCCAACATCAACACGGCCAGCGTCGTGGTCTCGTGGGCCGACCTGGAGCGGTTCCTGGCGACGCGCGCCAACCCAGTCCGCATGATCGCCGTGCCGGGGTCGTAACTCCCGTGGGGCAAGTCCGGCTGCGTCCGGCGGGCGATGCATCGGAAAGAGTGATCCCGGCGGCTTCCGGGTCGGTGTGTGGCCAGGGCCGGCCCGCTTTCGTTTGCAACCGGTAGAGCGACGGAGCGAGAATGAGCCCCCGCAGCCGGGCTCGGCCGGCTCTGGATGCACATGAAGGCGGAGCCATGAACAGACGCGAGTTCGTCATCTCCACGGTCGCCTGCGCGGTGGGAATGTCCCGCGTGGTCCGCGCGGCCGGGCAGAGTAAACCGAGCCAGCCTGACCTCGCGGCGCTTGCCGGCAGCGGGTTGACCCTGGTCAACCGCACCGCCAGCAGCCTGACGGACGGATCGAGGAAGGGCGTGCGCCTCAGCGAAGCGGCCGGGGACGGGATCGCGTACCTGCCCGGTACCGCGTTTGGCAACGGCACCATCGAATTCGACGTCAGGGGCAAAGACGTTCAGCAACAAAGCTTCGTCGGGGTCGCGTTCCACGGCGTGGACGGTACGACGTACGACGCCATCTATTTCCGTCCGTTCAACTTCAGAACTGAGGACGCCGCCCGCCGGATTCGCGCGGTGCAGTACATCTCGCATCCCGTCCATACGTGGCAGAAGCTACGGGCGGAGCAGCCAGGCAAGTACGAGAAGCCGGTGAATCCCGTGCCGGATCCGAACGCCTGGTTCCACGCGCGCGTGGTCGTCGCGAGCCCCTCGGTGAGTGTCTTCGTGGACGAGGGCAAGGAGCCCTGTTTGATCGTCGATCAGTTGAGCGATCGCAAGACGGGACTGGTGGGCCTCTGGGTCGGCAACATGTCGGGCGGGGATTTCGCCAACCTTCGAATCAGTTCATGAGTCATCTCATCGCGGGTGTGGCCCCGTCACATTCCGCCTGTCAGCGCGTTATACCTGGCAGGAGGCAGCCATGTTCGTCCTGGTGCGGGCGGCGACCTACGCCACGCTGTTTGTCGGTGTCGTGCTCGTCGCGCTCCCGGCGGGTGTGCTGAGGGCGGCGGGAATCTCCGCGCCGCCGGCCATGGGCGCCTGGCAGGCGGCAGGACTCGCCGTCGGCGTGGGCGGGGCGGCGATTGCGCTGGCATGTATCGTGACGTTCGTGTTCGAGGGAAAGGGCACCCCCGCGCCGTTCGATCCGCCACTTCGGCTCGTGGCGAAGGGGCCGTACGCGGTCCTTCGCAATCCGATGTACCTGGGCGCCGCGGTGGCCATGAGCGGCGCCGCGATGTTCTACCAGTCACTCGGGCTGCTCACGTATGTCGGTGTCTTCCTCATCGCGACGCACCTGTTCGTGATCGCGTACGAAGAGCCGACGCTCCAGAGGACGTTCGGACGTGACTACGAGATCTACTGCCGGAACGTCCGTCGCTGGTGGGTGGCCTGAGCGCTCGCGAGGGGCAGGCGCCGACCGGCGCGACGTTACTCGGTGCTGCGCCTGGGGCGCATGTTGGCGGCGAGGATGCGCTTGCGCAGCCGGATGCTCTTGGGGGTCACCTCGACGAGCTCGTCGTCGTTGATGAACTCGATCGCCTGTTCCAG
>JANOJK010000847.1:0-5934 GCA_031408165.1 Acidobacteriota bacterium
GCGTATCGTGTTCCGGCGATGCTGCAGCCGGCGCCCGCGGGCCCGGTCGTGGAGATGCCCACCTCCACCGGCCAGCGGCGGCGGATGCGCCGCGTCGGCACGCTCGCGTTCACCGTCAAGGGGCAGCCTCTGTCGCTCGGCGCGTTCGTCGAGGCCGACCAGAGGGACATGCGCCGGTTGTTCGTGCCCTTCGGTGATCTGACGAACGGTCCCGAGACGTACCCAGGCGGGCGCTATCTGGATCTCGAACGTACCGCCTCGGGCGTCTACGAGCTCGACTTCAACCGCGCGTATCACCCGTTCTGCCTGTTCAACGCCGCGTACGATTGCCCGTATCCTCCAGCCGAGAGCCGGTTGAAGGTTCCGATCCGGGCTGGCGAGCGCCTCCCGCCCCCACGCCGGTAACCTGCCACGGCACGAAGATCACGGACATCAAGGCAGAAGGCAGAAGGCAGAAAGAACCGACCTCGATCCTCTAGCGTCTAGCCTCCGGCCTCCAGTCCCATGACCAGGTCCACCGTGATCTCGTCGAGCGAGCTCACGATGGCGTCGGCGTCCGTCAGCGTCTCGTGCGGGTAGGTGTGCGTGATCGCGATCGTGCGCATGCCGGCGGCTCGGGCCGACTGCAGGCCCCAGTGCGAGTCCTCGATCGCCACGCAGGCTGCCGCCGGCACTGCGTGGAGCTCCGCCGCGCGCAGGTACGGATCCGGCGCCGGCTTCGACTCTTCGGTTTCGCCGGCCGAGACGATGAACGTGAAGGCGTCGAGCAGTCCGGCGCCGCGCAGCATCAGCTCGATCTCGGCGCGGAGCGCGCCCGACGCGATGCCGAGCGGCCACGCCGCCCCGAGGCGCCGGACGACCGCGGCGGCGCCGGGATACAGGACGTCGCCGCTCGACACGAGCTTCTGGAACCGCCGCGACTTTTCCTGGATCAGCAGCTCGATCTCTTCGTCGCCGAGCAGCAGGTTGAAGTCCTCGGCGATCTTCTGAAACGAGCCGACATCGTCGTACCCCAGGTACCGCTCGCTGTAGGTGGCCTGGTCGATGTGAACGCCGTGCGGCTCGAGGATCTCCTGGTAGACGCGCAGGTGCAGCGGCTCGGAGTCGGCGAGGACGCCGTCGAAGTCGAACACGATCGCCCGAACGGTCATCCTGCTAGGGTACACGGCGGACGGCTCATCACAACGGTCACCACAAAAATCACCCAAAGCTTTGTGAGCTTGTTCCGCCGTCTGCCTTCTGCCTTCTGCCTTCTGCCTTCTGCCTTCTGCCTTCTGCCTTCTGCCTTCTGCCTTCTGACGGGTCCGCGCTACAATCGATTCGTGCCGCTGCCCCTCCTGGCGCGACTGCCGCAGATTGCCAATGATCTGCTGCGCGCGCTGAACGAGCCGGGAGAAGCCCTGGCTCCGGCGGCGCTCGCGATCGCGGGCGTCGAATACCCGGCGCTCGATGCCGCGCCGTACATTCTGCGCCTCGAGCGGATGGGGGAAGCCGCGGCCGGCCGGCTCCACTGGAACGACGGCGCGCCCGCGTCGGTGCTCATCGCGACGCTGAACGCCTACCTCTACGAGGAGCTGGGCTTCAGCGGTAACCGCGACCATTACGACGACCCGCGGAACAGCTTCCTGAACGAAGTGCTGGACCGCCGGCTCGGCATTCCGATCAGCCTGGCGATCGTCTACCTCGAGATCGGCCGCCGCGCCGGCCTGCGCCTCGAAGGGGTGAACTTCCCCGGTCATTTCCTCGTGAGAGCGCCGGCGGGCCCGGGCGACATGGAAGACGTCATCGTGGACCCGTTCCATGCGGGCGCGCGGCTCTCGGAAGTCGATTGCCGCCACCTGCTCCGGCAGCACGTGGGTGAGGAAGCGGCGTTCGATCACGCGCTCCTCGCCAGCGCGACGCGCCAGCAGATCGTCGTCCGCATGCTCGTGAACCTGAAGCGGCTCTACGTGCGCATGCGCTCGTTCCCGCAGGCGCGCGCCATCGCGGATCTGCTGCTCGCCGTCGATCCGTCGGCGCTCACAGATCTGCGGGACCGGGGGCTCCTCGCGTACCACATGGAAGACTTCGCGGCGGCGCTGAAGGATCTCGAGGCGTACCTGCGGCTCATGCCGCGCGCCGAGGCCTCCGGTGCGGAGCAGGAGATCGAAGCATCCGCGGACGGCGAGGACGGGGACGAACAACCGGTCTCTGAATCCGCGCAGATCTGGGAGCATGTGAAGACCTTGCGCCGCCGCGTGGCCGGACTCAACTGAGCAGTTCATTGGAGCCGCTTGGATTCCTCAATCCAAGCCATTGAATCAGCGGCGCCCGGCGGCGCCTCGCCAGTCCCCTCAGCGTTCCGTTCGACCTCCTGTTACCAGTTCATTTACATGCACTTACAGGGTGGGACAGTACATTTCCGAACACCGTTCGGCCGTGGCACTCATCCTGCTATCCCTGAAGTGCGCCCACAGTGTGGGCGTGATGTTCCACGGAGGAAGATAGAAATGAAATTGCGTGTAACCGCCCTGCTGACGACGATGGCGCTGCTGTTCAGCGTGTCGCCGGCCCGGGCCCAGTCGCAGACCGGCGACATTTTCGGGAAGGTCACCGACGGGTCGGGCGCCGTGCTGCCCGGCGTCACGGTCACTCTCACGAGCCCCTCGCTGCTTCAGCCACAGATGGCGTCGACCAGCGAAACCGGTTCGTTCCAGTTCCCCAGGCTGAACGTCGGCATCTACAGCGTGAAGTTCGAGCTCCCCGGCTTCAAGACGATGGTCAAGGAAGGGATCCAGGTCACGGTCGGGTTCAACGCGAACGTGAGCACGCAGCTCGGCGTGTCGACGGTGCAGGAAACGGTGACGGTCACGGGCGAGAGCCCGATCGTCGACACCAGGCAGACCGGCACGAAGCAGACCTTCACGCTCGAGCAGCTGCAGAACATCCCCTCGGCGCGCGACCCCTGGGTCATCCTGCAGCAGACCGCGGGCATCGCGATGGACCGCGAGAACATCGGCGGCAACATGTCGGGCCAGCAGTCGAACTTCGTGTCGCGCGGCGCGAACCCGGCGAACTCGAAGTGGTCGGTCGACGGCATCGACACGACCGACATGGCCGCGACCGGCGCGTCCCCGACCTATTACGACTTCGACGCGTTCCAGGAGATGACGATCAACACCGGCGGCGTGGACGTCACGCAGCAGACCGGCGGGGTCGGCATCAACCTCGTCACGAAGAGCGGCACCGACCGTTTCAAGGGGTCGGGGCGTGTGTTCGACACCAACGACCGCTTCGAGGCGAACAACATCACGACCGCGATGCGGACCCAGGGCGCGACGTCGGGCAACCCGATCCAGGACGTGAAGGAATACGGGTTCGAGATGGGCGGCCCGATCAAGAGGGGCAAAGCCTGGGTGTGGGGCAGCTACGGCAAGAGCGACATCAACGTCGGAGTGCTCGGCTTCTACCGGCCCGACGCCACGTGCCAGTCCTATAAGAGCAGCGCGGTCGCGCTCGCGGCGGACATCATGGATGTCAACGCCTGCCTGAACCCGGACACCACCCTGCTCGTCAACACCAACCTCAAGGGTGAGGTCCAGCTGTTCAAGGGGAACAAGCTGTCGCTCTACAACAGCTTCTCCAAGAAGGAGCGCAACGCGCGCGGCGCGAGCGACCTGAACCCGATCGAGACGACACAGCGGCAGGCTGCGGTGTCGAAGACCTTCGGCAAGTACCTCTGGAACACGGGCCCGTCTCCGACCTACAAGTTCGGCGACCAGTGGGTGGTGAACGACCGCCTGCTGGTGGACCTGCAGTACGCGCACGTCGGCAACAACTTCATCCTCGACTTCCACGAGGACGCGCTGTCCACCGTGCAGCCCGCCTTCATCGTCAACACCGGCCTGAACCTGCGCTCGGCGTCACAGAGCGTATTCCTGCGGCCGGTCAACAGCCTCAACTTCAACGCCAACTATTTCCTGCCCTCGACCCTGGGCGCCGACCACGCGCTCAAGTTCGGCGGCTACTGGCGTAATGCCTTCAGCGAGTCGATCGGCCACGTCGGTGGGTTCGCGACGGCGCGCTTCCCGACGCAGGCGGCCTTCGACAACAACACCTGCGCCACGGGCGGCCTGGCCGCGGGCTGCGGCGCGGCGCTCACGCGCGACAGCCACACGGCTTACAGCCTGACCAACTTCTCGGCGTTCATCCAGGACTCGATCACGCGCGGCAAGATGTCACTGCAGCTCGGCGTGCGGTGGGACCGCAACCATGACAAGGCGCTCGCGGCGACCGTGCCGGCCAGCGGGCTCGTTCCCACGCTGCTGCCCGCCGTCGAGTTCGGCGGCGTCGATCCGGGTATCGTGTTCGACGACTTCTCGCCGCGCCTCGGCCTCACCTATGACGTGACGGGGAACGGCAAGACGATCGTGCGCGCCAATTACGCGCGGTACTACGGGCAGGTCGGCACCGGCGCGGTGGCCGGGACCGTCAACCCGATTACCGCCGTGACCGTCCGCTATCCCTGGTCCGACCTGAACGGCGACCGTCTGGTGCAGGCGGGCGAAGTGTTCCCGAACAACGGCAACTTCGCCAACTTCCAGGCGCTCACGGGCAACTGGAATCCCGCCAACCCCTCGTCGCCGAGCACGGCCAACACGATCGATCCGAACCTGAAGAACGACTCGACTGACGAGTTCATCGTCGGGGGCAGCCGTGAAATCGGCCGCGGCTTCGCCATCGACGCCAACTACATCTGGCGCCGGTACGACAACTTCAGCCAGTCGTTCACCAACGGCCTGAGCAGCAGCGACTACATCTCGACGCAGTACACGCCGACGTGCACGATCGCCGGCGCCCGCTGCGAAACGGTCACGGCCTGGTACCCGACCTTCCAGCCGACCGCGGTGACGACGCTCCGCAACACGCCCAACTTCACGCGCTCCTACAACGGCTTCGAGCTGATCGGGCGCAAGCGGATGTCCAACCACTGGATGATGAACACGAGCTTCTCGTACAACAGCATCATCCAGAATTACGGCGAGGGCTCGTTCCAGAACCCGAACAACATCGACAAGCGCAACGGGTACCAGTACGACTACGCCACGGCCGGGTCCGGCATCGGCAACGTGTTCGTGAACGCGAAGTGGCTCTACAAGCTGAGCGGCATGTATCAGCTGCCGTACGCCTTCAACGTCTCGGCGTTCTACAACGCGCGCCAGGGCTACCCCTTCGAGGCCGCGGTCGTGCTGACCAACCCCATCGTCCTGACGGCGACTGGCCAGACGGTGACCACGCTACCCAACGGCGGCGGCACGCCGACGATCCTGCTGGATGCCATCGGCGAGAGCCGCCTGCCGACGTTCCAGAACCTGGACCTGCACCTCGAGCGTCCCGTCTCGCTCGGCACGGTGCACTTCGTGCCGTCCATCGACGTGTTCAACGTGACCAACAACAACACGATCCAGGCGCTGCGCGGCAACCAGAACGCGACGAATGCCAACTTCATCCAGGCGATCGTTGCGCCGCGCGTCATCCGCTTCGGTGTCCGCGTCAACTGGTAGATTCGATTTCGGCGGGAGGAGAGAGAGGCCGGGCCCGAAAGGGTCCGGCCTTTTTTTTGACCCTTGCCGATCCCACGAGCCCACGACTCTTCAGCAAGGCACAAAGACACGAAGGCAGGAAGACAACCCTATCGTTCTTCATCCCTTAGTGCCTTCATGCCTTAGTGCCTTCAACGCCAGCCAGGCATTCCGGCGCAGGGAAAGGGCGCGTGCGTATCGATCGTGAACGACGACGGCCACAACAACAGGGCGAAGTCGCCAAGGTACGAAGGTTTACATACCGTCTTTGTGCCTTCGTGTCTTGGTGCCTTTGTGGACAGATTCGTGGCCACGCGAGAATGCGCCGGCGAGGTTGCGATCTCTCTTGCGAAATCGTCGTGACAGGCGGACG
>JANOJK010001159.1:0-13879 GCA_031408165.1 Acidobacteriota bacterium
TGGTCGGCCTGCCACCACTTCACGCTGTACGAGGAGGTCCCCGAGGTCCTGCGCGCGCTGCACGCCGAGGGGTTCACGATCGGGCTCATCTCGAACACGCAGCGCTCGCTGAAGACCTTCGAGGAGCACTTCGCGCTGCACGGCCTGTTCGCGGTTGCGATTTCCTCGTCGGACCATGGCTACATGAAGCCTCACCCGTCGATCTTCGAGGAGGCGCTGCGCCGCGCCCGCGTCTCCGCGCCGGAGGCGGTGATGGTGGGCGACAGCGTGCCGCACGACATCGCCGGCGCACTGCGGCTCGGCATGCGCGGCGTGCTCGTCGCGCGGTCCGGTCTGTCGAAAGGGGCGCCGCCGGAGGTGCCCGTCATCCAGTCGCTGCGCGAACTGCGGAGCCTGCTCTGATCATCCGGGAGCTGACGACGATCGAGGAGTGCCGGCAGGTGGCGGCGCTCGAGCGGGAGGTGTGGGGCTACACCGACGCGGAGGACGTCGTCCCGCCCCCCGTGCTGATGGTGTCCGCCAGACGCGGCGGCATCCTGCTCGGCGCCTTCGACGGGGCGGACGTGATGAAGGGGTTCGTCTATTCGATCCCCGCGGTGAAAGACGGCAGGCTCACGCAGTGGTCGCACATGCTCGGCGTCACCCCGGACGCGCGCGACGGCGGCCTGGGTCTGCGGCTGAAGCTGGCGCAGCGCGCGCGCTCCCTGGCGATGGGCATCGATCTGATCGAGTGGACCTACGACCCGCTGCAGGCGCTGAACGCGCACCTCAACTTCGCCAGGCTCGGGGTGGTGGTGGAGGAGTACGAGGAGAACATCTACGGGGTGTCGAGCAGCCCCCTGCACAGCGGGTCGCCGACCGATCGCTTCGTGGCGGAGTGGAAGCTCAACACGCCGCACGTCGAGCGCCGCATCGGCGGGACCGGCGTCGGCCTGCTGCGGGACGCCTCGGTCGCCACGGCGCCGCTCGTGAATCCGTCACGCCACGCAGGCCGCTGGCTCGCGCCCGGGTCCGTCGATCTCTCGCTCTCCGCCCCCCGCCTGCTCGTCGAGATTCCCATGGGCGTCGCCGAGATGCAGCTCGCGGATGCGGCGCTCGCGCTCGAGTGGCGGCTCGCGACGCGCGCCATCTTCCAGCACTACTTCGCCCGCCGCTACCGCGTGGTGGACTTCTTCCTCTCGCGGCCTGCAGGCAGAGGTCATTATCTTCTGGCGCCCAAGCCCAGTTAGAATCTAATGCATCTCACCATGTTTCCGTCCGGGAAAGGCGATTGCCTGCTTTTGTCGGACCAGGCGGACACGGTCCGTATCCTTGTCGACGGGCATGTCCGCGGCCTATCGGGATCACGTGGCGCTAACATGGCTTGCAGCCGACGGCGCTTCGTGAATCAAGCAGCGCCGCGGGTGATGCGTCGTCGTTGGGCCGACGAATCAAATCCAGAACGGACGGGTTCGATCGGACACGGCTTCACGGGTAATCGATGAAGCCGAAAGTGTATGTGGAAACGACGATTGTCAGTTACCTGGCAGCCCTGCCGAGTCGCGACATCGTCCTGGCGGCCCACCAAGAACTTACGAGGGAATGGTGGGGTAGGCGGAGTCGGTTCGAGCTATTCGTGTCCCAAGCCGTCGTGGACGAAGCCGCGCGTGGAGATGCGGCCGCGGCAGCGCGGCGACTGGCCCTGCTGGCGGGAATTCCTTTGCTCGCGCTTGGAAGCGAGGCCGACGAGCTCGCGCATCGGTTGCTCCGGGGAAATGTCGTTCCTGGCAAGGCGACGGTCGACGCCCTCCACATCGCTGTTGCGGCTGTGAACCGCGTGAACTACCTGGTCACATGGAATTGCACACACATTGCGAATGCGGCGATTCGTGCCAAGATTGAGCAGACCTGTCGAGGCGCGGGTTTGCCTGCACCGATCATCTGCACTCCCGAGGAACTGCTGGAGGCGTCGTCCATGTCCAAGGACCCCATCGTCGATGAAGTCCGCGCAGTCCGGGCGGCGATCGCTGCCGAGCACGGCAATGATCTCAAGAGGATCATTGCGGCCTTCAGGCGCAAAGAGGGAGCGGACGGGCGTCGGGTCGTTGATCTGACTGCGAAACGGTCACCCAAGAGCCACTCAAAGCGCAAGACCGGGTAGCAGAATAGCGGCCCAACATAGCATGCAGCCGACAGCGCGCGTGACCGCGATCGCTCTGCGGCATCGCTGTCACGTACGATCTCACGCAGAGTACGCTGAGAAGCAGAGCGCGCGGAGCAACTTCAAAAAGACAGTCATGCAGAGGCGCGAAGCCAAGTCATCATGACAACAGTATCCGCGCTCTCGGCTCGTCTGCGCCCTCTGCGTGAGATCGTACGTGACAAGCAGCCGCACGATAGCGAGTTGCCCAGTCCCTCAAAAGGGAGGGGAAACGCTGATATCGAAGATCTCTCGCAGAGCGCGCAGACACGCAGAGGGCGCGAAGCAAAGGGAATCCCCAGCGGGCTCTGCACTTCTGCGGCTCCGCGTGAGATCGTCCGTGCACGGCGTTACCGAGTCAGCCCGGAGGCCACTTCATGCTTCGCCCCCCGAGCACGTGCAGGTGGATGTGAAACACGGTCTGCCCGCTTTCGGCGTTCGTATTGAACACCGTGCGGAACCCGCGGTCCGCGTAACCGCGTTCGGCGGCGATGGCGGCGGCGCGGCGCACCATCGCCCCGACGAGCGCGTCATCCTCCGCTGACAGCGCGTTCAGCGTCGCGACGTGGCGCTTCGGGATGACGAGCGCGTGCAGCGGAGCCTGCGGGTTGATGTCGTTCAGCACGAACATCCGGTCGTCCTCGTAGAGAACGGCCGCGGGGATCTCTTTGCCGGCGATCCTGCAGAAGAGGCAGTCAGTCATTGCTCAGGCTCAGGGCTCAGGGCTCGTGGCTCCGGGTTCATGTTCCATGAGCTCATGACTCATGGACAAATATCAGCGTGCGCGTGATGGCCTGCAGATCCTGGCGCACGTGGCTCAAGGTCCATCCATCGCGCGCGGCGATCGCGGCGACCCGATCGTCCTGATCGTAGCCGACTTCGACGATGAAGCGCCCACCCGGACGCATCCGGCTCGCCGCCTGCGGAAAGAGTCGCCCGAAGACGTACAACCCGTCGTCTCCACCGAACAGCGCGATGTGCGGCTCGTGCTTGCCGACCTCCGGGATGAGGCCCGGCTCGTCGCGCGCGGCCACATAGGGCGGGTTCGATACGATCAGGTCGGCCGTCTCGGTGACGGGCGCGAGGAGATCACCGGCGCGGAACTCGATCCGATCGTCGGCGCCGTTTCCCGCCGCGTTCCGCCTGGCGACCGCGAGCGCCGCCTCCGAGATGTCGGTGGCGATGACCCTGGCCTGCGTGAACTCCCGGGCGAGGGCGACGGCCAGGCAGCCACTGCCGGTACCGACGTCGACGATGACGCCCGGCTCGCGGCCGGCGGGGAAGAGCTCGAGCGCCTCCTCGACGATGAGCTCGGTCTCGGGCCGGGGAATCAGGACGTCGGAGGTGACCTCGAACGGCATGCCCCAGAACTCGCGCTCGCCGAGGATGTAGGCCACCGGCTCGCGCCGGCACCGCCGGTCCACCAGCCGTCGGTAGGCGTCGGCGAATCCGGCCGGCTCCTCGTCGCGCAGCCGGACGACGAAGCCCGCGCGATCGCAGTCGAGGACCCTGCGTGCGAGCACCTCGGCGTCGAGCGCCGCATCCTGTGCGCGGATTCCGGCGGCCGTGATCGCGTCGCGGGCGCGGGTGATGCGTTCGCCGAGGGTCACGCGGAGGCTTCTCCCTCGGTCGCGTCCTTGAGCTTCTCGGAGGTGAAGTGGCTCACGGCGGCGTCGATGAGCTCGTCGAGGTCCCCGTCGAGTCCCGTCCCGAGCTGGTGCATGGTGTAGCCGACGCGGTGGTCCGTGATGCGGTTCTCCTTGAAGTTGTAGGTGCGGATCTTCTCGGATCGCTCGCCGGTTCCGACCTGCGAGCGCCGATCTTTGGCGATCGCGTCCTGCTGCTTCTGCAGCTCCATCTCGTACAGGCGCGCGCGCAGGACTTTCATCGCCTTCGCGCGGTTCTTGACCTGCGACTTCTCGTCCTGCTGCGACACCACGGTGTTGGTCGGCAGGTGGGTGATGCGCACGGCGGAATAGGTGGTGTTGACGCTCTGCCCGCCCGGCCCGCTCGAGCAGAACGTGTCGATGCGGAGGTCCTTGGCGTCGATCTGGACATCGACCTCCTCGGCCTCAGGCAGTACCGCCACGGTGGCGGTCGAGGTGTGGATGCGCCCGCTCGCTTCGGTCGCCGGCACGCGCTGCACGCGGTGGACGCCGCTTTCGTATTTCAACCGGCTGTAGACGTTTTTGCCCGCGATGATCGCGATGACTTCCTTCAAGCCGCCGGCGCCGCTGTCGTTGATCGACAGCATCTCGATCTTCCAGCCGTTGCGCTCCGCGAACCGCGTGTACATCCGGAACAGGTCCGCGGCGAAGAGCGACGCCTCGTCGCCGCCGGTCCCCGCGCGGATCTCCAGGATGATGTTCTTGGCGTCGTTGGGGTCCCTCGGGACGAGCAGGACCTTAAGGTCGGCGAGCAGGGCCTCGCGGCGGGCGTCGAGCGTCTTCAGCTCCTCCTGCGCGAGCTCGCGCATGTCCGGGTCCTTCAGCAGCTCGTCGTTCTCGGCGATCTGGCTGATGACGCTCTTGTACTCGCGGAAGGCATCGACGAGCGGCTGCATTTCCGCCACCGCCTTCGAATGGCCGCGGAACTTCGCATTGTCGGCCTGGACGACGGGGTCGCCCATCTCGGCCGCCATCTGCTCGTACCTGTGCTCGACGGAGGTCAGCTTGTCAAACATCATCTTTCCGGGGGGCGTTGGCCCCCGGTCCCTCCTACACGCCCGCTCACGGGGACCCCTGCGATCCCCGCTCCGCTCGCGTACTCACGCGCTACCGCTCGTTCGTCCGTGGCTGCCTCCTGACACCGGAGGGAGAAAGGCCACCTCGTCTCCGTCGTTCAGCGTCGCCGTGAGCCGCGCGTACTCTTCGTTCACGGCGCACGAAATCGATCGCGTATGGTCCGCCAGAGCCGGAAACTCCGCGACGAGCGCCTGCCAGACATCCATCGCGACCGCCTCGTCCGGCATCTGTCGCGTCAGCTCCGATGCGCCGGTCAGTTCGCGAAGCCGCGCGAACAACCGGATGGTTACGTGCACGCGCGCTCCAGGGCGGCGAGCCGGGCCTGGTCATCGGCCGGGTCCGCGGTGGCCCCCTCGATCCAGACGTCGCCCCCGTCGAAGTGCTCGTGCTTCCAGATCGGCGCGATCTGCTTGAGCCGCTCGATCGCATAGCGGCTCGCCGCGCACGCGTCGGCGCGATGCGGCGCCGCCGCCGCGACGACCACGCTGGCTTCACCGATTGCCACGCGGCCGGTCCGGTGATGGATGGCCATCTGCGCGCCCGGCCACTGCAGGGAGGCCTCCCGCGCAATCTGCTCGAACGCCCGGAGCGCGAGCGGCGCGAAGGCTTCGTAGTCGAGCCAGCGCACCACCCGTCCCGCGTTGTGATCGCGCACGAGGCCCACAAACGTGGACACGGCCCCATCGCCCCGCCGCGCGACCGACGCCGCCACCACCACCGGATCGAGCGCGGCCTCGGTCACCGCGTGCAGCTGTCCGGCCACGTCGCCTTCGCTCGCGCGCTCCGGCGCGACAGGTCCGCTTTCGCTCGCGCGCTCCGGCGGGACAGATCCGCCTTCGCTCGCTGGCTTCGGCGCGACAGGTCCGCCGTCGCTCGCGGGGTTCGGCGCGACAGGTCCGCCTTGGCTCGCACGCTTCGGCGGGACAGGTCCGCCTTCGCTCGCACGCTCCGGCAGGACAGGCATCTGTTCAGTATAACCGCCAGAAATGGTTGAGCGGTCCGTGCCCGGCCCCGAGTCCCGGTGCGTGGCGGATCGCCCCTTCGAGATATGCGCGCGCCGATCGCAGCGCCTCCTCGACCGGCTGTCCGAGCGCCAGGTACGCGGCGATCGCCGCCGCGAAGGTGCACCCCGTGCCGTGCGTGTGCCGCGTGTCGAACCGGGGGCCTTGCAGCTCGAACTCCGCGTCCGGCGTGCAGACGACGTCGATGACGAGATCGCCCATCGGCAGGTGCCCCCCCTTCACCACTACGACGCGGGGGCCGAGGGCGCGGATCCCCCGCGCGGCCGCGCGCATGTCGTCCAGCGTGCGGATCGGCGACCCGGTGAGGACCTCCGCCTCCGGGACGTTCGGCGTCACGACCTCCGCGAGCGCGAGGAGCTCGGCCTTGATGGCCGCGACCGCGTCTTCGCGCAGCAGGCGATCGCCCCCTTTCGCGATCATGACGGGGTCGACGACCAGGTTCGGCAACTCGAGCTCGGCAATCGTGGCGGCGACGGCCTCGACGATCGCCGCCGTGGCCAGCATCCCGGTCTTGACCGCGCGCGGCGGCAGATCCGCTCCGACGGCCTCGATCTGGGCGATGACCAGTTCGGTTGAGACCGGCTCCCACGCCGTGACGCCCTGGGTGTTCTGGGCGGTGACGGCGGTGATCGCGCTCGTGCCGTACACGCCGCACGCGGCGAACGTCTTCAGGTCCGCCTGGATGCCGGCGCCGCCGCCGGAGTCGCTGCCCGCGATTGTCAGTGCAATACGCATACAGTAGAATTCCGACCCATGAACACTCGTCCCGGACAGCTCGCGGGCGGCACGCTGCTGCAGGCCGTCTCCGCCCGCGCAGATCTGTCCGCCGCGTTTCAGGCCGCCGCCGTGCTGTTCGTCACCGTCCTGACGATCGTCGCCGCGCAGATCAGCATCCCGCTGCCGTTCACGCCGGTACCGTTCACCCTCCAGCCGATGGTCGTGCTGCTCGGCGGGGCGGCGCTCGGCGCCCGGCTCGGGATGACCAGTCAGGCGCTCTACATCCTGCTCGGTGTCGCGGGGCTTCCGGTCTTCGCCGCCTCGCCCATTCTCCCGCAGGGGTTCGCGCGGCTCCTCGGGCCCACCGGCGGATACCTCATGAGCTACCCGATCGCCGCGTTCGTCGCCGGCTCTCTCGCGGCGCGCGGGTTCGATCGCCGCTATCTGACCTCAGTCATCGCGATGGGCGCGGGCCTGGCGATCATCTTCGCCTGCGGCGTGCTCTGGATGGCCTTCGGCGCTCCGCACGTCGGCCTCGCGACCGCGGTCCGCACGGGGCTCGTCCCTTTCATCCCCGCCGACATCGTCAAGGTTTTGCTCGCGGCCACGGTACTGCCCGCGGCGTGGCGGTTCCTGAGGTGAATCGCCAGGCCAACCTCCAACCTCCAACCTCCAACCCACAACCTCCTATTTCACATACCCCAGACTTCTGAGCCGATCGATCATCTCCTGATCGAGCGGCTTGCCCTCGCGTGACACGGGTGTCGTGAACGGGCGTCCGTAGGTGTCCACATAACGGGTGAACGGCGAACCGGGCCACCACGTCACCACACGGCCGGGAAGCTCGCGGCTGAGGGGCACCCCGAGACCGTGGAGCAGCGTCGGCGCGATGTCCTCGACGCGCGCGGCGCCGCCATCACGAAGGGCGGCGTCCTCATGTCCGAGCGGCACCCGGTACACGACCAGCATCCCCTCCGCGGGCGTCTGGACGCGACCGGGCTGCGTGAGAATCACGACGTCCGTCCTGGGGCCCGGCGTCAGTAAGGGCGCCGCGAGATCGCGCAGGAAACCGTAGTAGCGGCGCAGAGCGTCGATCCGGGCCGCGACGGCCGAGGGCGTCTGGGCCGAGCCTTCCGGAGTGGCGAGGAGCGCGTGCTGCGCGATGTCGAGACCCGGCAGGTAGATCATGTCGAGGTCGCGCGCCTGGCCCGGCAGCGCGGCGGCGAGACCCACGATCGTCGCATCGAGCTCGGCGGAACGCCGCAGGACGGCGGCCGTCTGCTCGTCGCGCACGTCGGCGAACCGTGCGGCCGCGGCGTCCCGCGCACGCGCGCGGATCTGCGGCCAGCTGTCGCGCAGCGCCGGGTAGAGATCCGCCGGCGCGATTTCTCCGTCGAGCGCGCCCCCATGCTCGAGGCGCAGCACGGCGCGATCCGTGATCGCGATCCCGGTTCCCGGCGGCGCCGGCCACGTCGCCCACCAGTTCACGACGGCGGTGCGCAGGCCCGCGTCTTCCGCGACTTCCCATACGGTCTTCGATCGCCGCTCGTCACGGCTGGCGACGGACGGC
Organism: Acidobacteriota bacterium; assembly: GCA_031408165.1. Taxonomy (GTDB): domain Bacteria; phylum Acidobacteriota; class Vicinamibacteria; order Vicinamibacterales; family 2-12-FULL-66-21; genus JAICSD01. The sequence continues at coordinate 8,233 of JANOJK010001159.1, forward strand.
CTCGTCAGGCGGACGAGGTCGGTGGCGGCGCGCACCGTGCGCGCGATGCCGCCGCCGCCGGTCGCCAGGCTGCCCTGTACTCCGGCGACGCGCCGCGTCTCGATGCCGCGCACACCGTGGACGTCCGCCGGCTCACCGGTGGCAATCGTCGTCCACGCCCGCGCCGGATCCGATGTGTCCTGCGCCTGCAGGCGCAGCCGCGAGCCCGCAAAGCCGTCACCGAGTTTCGCGGCGAAGGTGTCCCACATCGCCGGATCGAACCCGTCAATCGCGACCGCGCGCAGCGACCGGCCGGTCGAGACGACGGTGAGTGGCGGGTGGTCCGGGCCACGGGGTGACTCCGCGGATGTCGTCAGCAGGAGGAGCGCGGCGGCGCCGCCGAACGCGAGCACAGCCCCTGCAGCGACGACCTTCCAGGACGCGGACGCGACGGGCGGCAGAATCGTCGTGGGGCCCCCACCCGCCGCCAGTACGGCCAGCGTCGTCATGCGGACCGCATGACCGATCAGCAGGCTGATCCCGACCGCCACCGCGAGCGCGAAGGCCGTCCACACCGGCGCGCTCCACCCGAAACCGGCGTTGGCATTGCGCCACCAGAACGTCAAGTACAGCAGGCAGCCTGCGGCGATGAGCCATCCCGCGGCACGCGACACCCGCCCCGCCTGGGCCGCGAATCGCTCGTCGCGCGCCCTGACGATCGCCGTCGCGCCGGCGCTCACGACGAACGCGGTCGCGGCCAGGCCGAGGAAAAACAGGACACCGAGGTAGACGGCGAGGACCACCGCGTCCTGCGGGCCGCTGACCAGTCCCGGCAGTCGCGCGCCGAGTCCGAGTGCGGCGGCGGGGCCGAGCAGGATGCCGCCTAGGAGGCCGACGCGGATGCTCGAGCGCGCCGCGAGCGCGAGCGGACCGCGCGATCCACGCGCCGGCGCCAGCAGGAAGCGATCGACCCCGGCATCGAGGTAGCCGAGCGCGCGCAGCCGATGCCGCAGATCGTCGAGGCGAGGATCGTCGTTCGAGGGGTTCAAGGCGTTCTTTGAATCAGAGGCGTCTCGATGCCACAAACGCGGACAGCTCGCGAAGGCGGTCCGCCTTCGCGCCGAACGGCGCGAGCGCCCGGTCCGCCGTGTCGCAGAGCTCCGCCGCCAGTTGCCGCGCGCCGTCGACGCCGCTGAACGACACGAAGGTCGTCTTGCGGGCATCCGCGCGCACGGCTTTTCCCGTGTCGGTCGGATTGCCCGACACGTCGAGCAGATCGTCAACGATCTGGAACGCCAGCCCGAGGTTCTTCGCGTACGCGGTCAGCGCCGCGATCGGTTCGGCGGCGGCGCCCGCGGTGAGGGCGCCGCACGCGGCCGCCGCCACGAACAGCGCACCCGTCTTGCCGCGGTGAATCCGCTCGAGCGTGTCGAAGCTGATGGCCCGGTCGGTCGCCTGCAGGTCGAGCGCCTGGCCGCCGATGAGACCCGCGGGGCCGACCGCATCCGACACGATCGACGTCATCCGCGCCGCCATGGCCGGATCGTACGCGCGCGCCAGCGCCCCGTACGCGAGATTCAGCAGCCCGAAGGCGGCGAGAATCGCGACGGCCTCGCCGGACTCGAGGTGGTTCGCCCGCCGCCCGCGCCGCAGCGGCGCATCGTCCATGGCCGGCAGGTCGTCGAGGATGAGGGACGAGGCGTGCACGAGCTCGATCGCCGCGGCCGCCGGCACGGCCTGCGCGGCGTTGCCGCGGCACAACTCCGCGCAGAGCAGCACGAGCACCGCGCGGACCTGCTTCGACGGCGCGAGCGCGGTATACGCCATCGCCCGCTCCACCCCGCCCTCGTCCGCCGGCACGAGGCGGCGCAACTCGGTGGCGACACGGTCCTGGTAATCCGCGAAGAAGGGGGGAAGTCCCGTCATTTCGGCGGGACGCCGAACGTCAGCAGGTACTGGTAGCGGAGGAAGTTCTCGCGTTTGCGCAGCTCGAGCCCGGCGGCCGTGGCATCGCGGATCACCTGCGCCGGATCGACCCGCTCCTCCATCGCCGGCCCGGGGCCTCCGCCGTCCTTCTTGTAGTTCACGATGCCGATGGTAGCGGTCGGCTTGAGCGACTTCGCGAGGTTCCTGAGGAGCGTCACCGGCTGCTCCATCTCGTGGTAGGCGTCCACGATCAGCACGGCATCGACCGGTTCGGGAATCTTGGGATCGGTCGGGGTGCCGAGCACCGTCCTGACGACCTTCTGCAGCCCCTCACGATCCACGCGGCGCTCGATCGCGACGATCATTTCCGGCTGGATGTCTTCGGCGTAGACGCGGCCGTTCGGTCCTACGCGACGCGCCAGCCTCACCGTGAACCAGCCGCCGCCGGCGCCAAGGTCCGCGACCGTACTGCCTTCCCCGATCTGCAGGGCGTCCATGATCTGATCCGGCCGCTGGTAGGCGTCGCGATCGGGGCCTTCGAGGAGTCCGAGATCCTGAGGAGGAAAGAGCCGCGCATGCTGCGCCGCAAGGGGCGCCGCCGACAGCGCGAGCGCGAACAGCAGGCGGATCCCGGGCGCGCGGAGGGCGTTCATGTCTTCTTCTCGTCGGCGCCGGGAATGCCAGGGGAGGTCATGGCTTCGGGCGACAGGATCTCGGCGAGCCTGTCGTCGGGGAGCAGTTTGCGCTCCCGCACGATATCGGCGATGGACCGGCCGGTCTTGACCGCCGTCTTGGCGATGTCGGCCGTCTCCGCGTAACCGATGTACGGACTGAGCGCCGTCGCGACGGCGGTGCTGCGATCGAGCAGTTCGCGGCATCGCGCCTCATCCGCCCGGATGCCGTCCACGCACCGGGTCGCGAGCACCTTCATGGCGTTTGCGAGGATCGTGGACGCGTGCAGCGCGTTCCACGCGGTCACCGGCATCATCACGTTCAACTCGAGCTGACCTCCGGCGCAGGCGGCGAGGATTGTGGCGTCGCAGCCCCACACCTGCTGACACACCTGGTTCACCATCTCCGGCACGGACGGGTTGACCTTGCCGGGCATGATCGACGAGCCCGGCTGCACGGCCGGAAGCAGGATCTCGGCGATCCCGGCCCGCGGGCCGCTGCTCAGCAGCCGCAGGTCGGACGCGACCTTGTCGACTTCCACCGCAAGGCGCCGCAGGGCGCCAGAGTACGCGAGCACGTCCCCCATGCTTTGCGTCACCCGGAACCGGTTGCGCGCCGGCGTCAGGGCGAGACCGGTCGCCCGCGCAAGGTTCACGACGCTCACCGCCGTGATTTCGTCACCCGCGTTCAATCCCGTGCCCACCGCGGTCGCGCCGAGATTCAGCTCGTGCAATGACGAGGAAGCCTGGTCCAGTTCTTCGGCGGCATGCCGCACGTTCGCGGCATACCCGCCGAAGGCCTGCCCGAGCGTGATCGGGACGGCGTCCTGCAGGTGCGTGCGCCCGGTCTTCAGCACGCGCGCGAACGCGTGCGCCTTGCGGTCGAGTGCATCGGCAAGGGTGGTCGCCGAGGCCAGCAGATCCGGCAGGATCAGCAGGACCGCGATCCGCGTCGCCGTCGGGAACACGTCGTTGGTCGACTGTCCCATGTTCACGTGATCGTTCGGATGGATGCGCGTGTAGGTGCCCTTCGGCTCGCCCAGGATCTCTCCGGCGCGGTTGGCGAGGACCTCGTTGGTGTTCATGTTGTGCGACGTGCCGGCGCCCGCCTGGTAGACGTCGACGATGAACTGGTCGCGCAGCCTGCCGGCGAGGATCTCGTCGGCCGCCTGGACGATGGCGCCGGCGATCGCGGGGTCCAGCCTCCCGGCCGTCGCGTTCGCGCGCGCGCACGCCTGCTTGATGAGCACCGTGGCGGTCACGAGCGGCGCCGGCGCCCTCAGGCCGCTGATCGGAAAGTTCTCGACGGCCCGCCCGGTCTGCACCCCGTAATACGCGTCGGCCGGGACGTGCAGCTCGCCGAGGGGATCGCGCTCGACCCGCGTGGCCATGTTCCGCTCAATTATACTGCCCGGTATGCTCCCCTCCTTCTTCGACAGCCTCGTCGATCTCATCACCCGCACCTCGACCGATCTGCCGCCTGACGTCCGCCAGGCGATGGCCGCGGCGCTCGCGACCGAGGAGCGGGAGACACGGGCGGGGCAGGCGTTGACGATCATCGCGCAGAACATCGACCAGGCGGCGAACTGCGACGGGCCGATCTGCCAGGACACCGGCATGCCCACCTTCGAGATCAAGGTGCCGGTCGGCGCCAACCAGATCTGGATGAAGCAGCAGGTGCAGGCGGCCATCGCGGAAGCGACCAGACGCGGCAAGCTGCGGCCCAACTCGGTCGACTCGATTACGGGAGAGAACTCCGGCGACAATCTCGGCCCGGGGACGCCGATCGTGCACTTCGAGCAGTGGGAGCAGGACGCCATCGAGGTCAAGCTGATCCTCAAGGGAGGCGGCTGCGAGAACACGAACGCGCAGTACGCGCTGCCCGCCGACCTGGAGCACCTCGGGCGCGCCGATCGCACGCTCGAGGGGGTGCGGAAGTGCATTCTCCACGCCGTGTGGAAGGCGCAGGGAAAGGGCTGCAGCCCCGGGTCCGTCGGGGTCTGCGTCGGTGGTGACCGGACGTCAGGGTATCTCCACGCGAAGGAGCAGCTCTTCCGGACGCTTGATGATGCGAACCCGGACTCGCGGCTCGGGGCGATCGAAGACGCCGTCATGGATGCCGCCAACCGGTTGACGGTCGGCCCGATGGGTTTCGGGGGTAAGACGTCGCTCATCGGCTGCAAGATCGGGGCGCTCAACCGGCTGCCGGCGAGTTTCTTCGTGTCGATTGCCTATGACTGCTGGGCGTTCCGCCGCCTGGGCGTGACGCTCGATCCGCGCAGCGGCGCCATCACCTCATGGCTCTATCGCGACGGCGACACCGCGCCGGTGCCGATGCTCACGCCGGAGCAACTGGCCGCCGGATTCCCGCGCACGGGCCGCGAGGTACGGCTGCAGGCGCCGATCACCGACGCACAGGTCCGGGCGCTCGCGGTCGGCGACCTCGTCCTCGTCTCGGGGCGCATGTTCACCGGCCGCGACGCCGTGCACGCGCACCTGATGAAGCACGACCCGCCCGTGGACTTGCGCGGCGGCGTCCTCTATCACTGCGGGCCGGTCGTCGTGAAAGAGGCCGGAGGCGGGGGGGAGGGCGGGTGGAAAGTCACCGCCGCCGGACCGACGACGAGCATTCGGGAGGAGCCCTACCAGGCTGAGATCCTGAAGCGCTACGGCGTGCGCGTGGTGATCGGAAAGGGCGGGATGGGGGACAAGACGCTCGCGGGCCTGAAAGCATCAGGCGCGGTGTACTTGAACGCCATCGGTGGCGCCGCGCAGTTCTACGCGCGCTGCATCGATCGCGTGGCCGGCGTGTCGCTCATGGAGCTCGGGACGCCCGAGGCGATGTGGCACCTCGACGTCACCGACTTTCCCGCGTTCGTCACGATGGACGCCCATGGCAACAGCCTGCACAAGGATGTCGAGCAGGCGTCCGGCGAGAAGCTGGAGATGGCGGGGGGCTAGGATCCCCAGTTGGCCCGCCCCTGACGGGGGGGGGGGACCAGCCCGGGCCGTGGTGGTTAGATAGGGCCCCCCCAGGAGGTGGGGGGCCAGGGGGGATAAAGAAGACGGCC
>JANOJK010001183.1:0-3096 GCA_031408165.1 Acidobacteriota bacterium
TCCGATCCTGCGACGGACGGCGGAACAGGTGGGCGAGTATTTCGCCGGCACGCGCCGCGACTTCGACCTGCCGCTGCACCAGCACGGGTCCGCGTTCCAGCTCGCCGCGTGGGCCGCGCTTCGCGAGATCCCCTACGGCGAGACGCGCTCCTATACCGACATGGCGCGCCGGGTCGGGTCGCCTGGCGCGGTCCGCGCCATCGGGCGCGTCAACGGCCAGAACCAGATCGCCATCGTCGTCCCCTGCCACCGGGTCATCCGCGCCGACGGATCGCTGTGCGGCTACGGCGGCGGCCGCTGGCGGAAACAATGGCTGATCGATCATGAGGCGCGAGGCGGGAGGCGCGAGTAGCCGCTCGAAGAGATTCAGCGGGCTGCTGACCACGCGCGGGACGAGGGCCGCGGAACGTGCTAGGCGGCACCAATCGGAATCGGCATGACCGCGCGGTCCGCGCGTATCAGCACGACGGCCGACGCGACGATGGCCACGACCAGCGCGCCGAGATACCACCCGGTTGCCGTCGCGAGTCCGGCGCGGGCCCACAGCAGCCCGAACAGCACGGAAGCAACGACGCGTGCGATGTTGGTCGCGGTGGCCAGGAACGACAGACCGCTGCCCGACGCCGCGGGTGACAGCACCGAAGCGGCCATGGCGGTCAGGACCCCGTCCGTCGCCGCGTAGAACGCGCCAAGCAGCGCCAGCGTGACGAGCGCGAAGACCGGACTGCCCTGGGTCATGAAGAGCGTCACGTACACGGCCACGAGCAACCCGTATCCGCCGATCAGCACCAGCGTCCGCCCGAACCGATCAGCCAGGCGGCCGAACGGCACCGAGAAAACCGCGGTGAACAGAGACGTGGCCACGTAGAACAACGGAAACACCATCACGCCCATGTCGAGCCGGCGCTGCAGCGAGAGAAAGATGAATCCGTCGCTGACCGTCGGCAACGCGAGCACGAAAGCGGCGATGAGGATCGCGCGGAACCGCGGCGCGCGAAACACCTCCAGCGGGGGCGTCTTTCGCGCCGCGCGCGCCATCAGCCGGGATCCCTCGGCCACGGGATCGACAAACAGCACGATGACCGCGACGCCCATCACCGCGACGACGAAACTGACCGCGAAGAGCACGTCGAAGCGGCCCGGCATGGCGGCCAGCAGCACGAACGCGGCGAGCGGCCCGAGCATCGCCCCCCCGGCATCGAGCCCCCGGTGGACCCCGAAGGCGGTCGCCAGCTCGCGGCACGGGCTCCGAAGCGAGATGAGCGCATCGCGCGGCGCCGTTCGCAATCCCTTGCCGATCCGGTCGACCGCTACAATCCCGACGATGGCCCCCCACGTACTTCCGACCGCGAGCAGCGCCACGCGGCACACCGCGGACAAGGCGTAGCCCGCCGTGGCGACTTCCTTGTGCCGCTGCCACCGGTCCGCCATCACGCCACCGGCCACGCGCACCAGCGCGGCGGCGCCCTGGTAGATGCCGTCGATGATGCCGAATGCAAACGGCTGCATCCCGAGCTGCAGGACGAGGTACATGGGCAGGATGCTCGCCACCATTTCGGACGAGATGTCCGTCAGCATGCTGGTGAAGCCGAGCGCCCACACTGTCGGGCTGACTGCGGGGAGCCAGCGTCTGACCGCGGGCGCCTGACCGACGTCCTTCTTATGCGGGCAGGTCGCGCACGCGGAGCAGTTGCGGTGCGTGCGAGTGAGCAGCGTGGGCCAGTCGATGGCATTCATCTGGGAGGGATCCGGCTGAGTCAGAGGCAAGGGTCTCGCCACCGGCAAGGGTGGGAATAGGGCGCGTTTTTCTGCCTGGCGGCAGAAGTCGGCGTTTTGGATGACTGAAGTCAGCCGTATCCGGGATTTTCCCCTCAGCGGACGACGATCGGGGAATCCGCTTCGAGCAGAAAGGCGCGGGCCGGCTCGCTCCCCGCGACTGGCGCGACCCAGACGTCCCCCACAGGCGATTGGGAGGATCGCGTCGTCGCATACAGCACGTGGCTGTCGTCGAGCCATTCGAGCTGGTCGTCGATCGACCGGGTCTCCGCCGCGATCGGCCGGTCGCTCATCGTCGCGAGGTCCAGCACGTAAAACCGCCAGGGCGAGAGGTCCCCTCCCACCCGCTTCTTGTAGGCAATCAGGCGATTGTCCGGCGAGATCGCCGGGCATTCCACGTTCTCGCGGAGCACCGTGAGGGTGCGGAGCGCGACGCTCCCCCGCACGAGATAGGTTTTCCGGGCGGTCATCAATGTCGCGTAAAACGTGTCGCTGTCGCGCGCGAACGTGACGCCCCAGAAATTGAAGTCCTTGGCGGCGAACGGGCTTCCGTCGCGGGTCGTCTTGAACTGCTCGAGGTCCCCGTGCAGCGCGCCGGTCGCCATCTCGATCAGCGTGGTCTTGGTCGAGAACGACACCGAGTTGTAGCCGTGCTCCTGCCCCGTGACGAACACGGTGATTGCGCCGTATCGGCCGTCGGGCGAGATACGGGTGCGGGTCGGCGCGCCCGCCAGCTTCAGGGTGGCGAACGGCTGGAAGCGGGCGTCGAACAGCACGGCTTCGAAGCTGGTGAAGATGCCGCGGTGTGCCTGCAGGCAGATGCCGCGCCCGCCGCCGAACGACACCCGGTCGCATTCGAGCGGCGTCGTGCCGCGCGGCGCGGCGGGATCGGCCAGCGACGCGAGCTCGAGGTGCGCCCCGCGGTCGGCCCCGCTCATGCGCTTGAACAGGAGGTGCGGCGCCGCGCCCAGCGTGGCGGCATCCCCGCCCCGCGCGACCGGGCGGCCCGTGGCCGGCGGCGCCGGATCCGATGGGCGGGGCCGGGCGAGCGTCACAGCGAGCACCGCAAGAGCCACCACGAGCATGCCCCCGACCGCGAGTCGCGTGCGTGTCATCCTGAACACCGGCGGCTACTCCTTTCGCCTCGAGATCTGAATTGTACGCCGTGGCGCAAGTGTCCTAGATGCTATAATTTGCTGTTACCCGCCACATGGATCAAAGGCTCATCCGCAACTTCTCAGTCATCGCCCACATCGACCACGGCAAGTCCACTCTCGCGGACCGGTTCCTGGAGATGACCGGCGCGCTCCAGAAGCGTGA
>JANOJK010001184.1:0-3323 GCA_031408165.1 Acidobacteriota bacterium
GACAATCCGTGGGGCGACCAGCAGCTCGCCGCCACCGACGAGCAGATGTCCGCGATGATCGCGGCCGGCATTCCGTTCTCCAACGCGCCGGGCATCGCGTACGAATACTCGAACTTCGGCTTCGCGATCCTCGGCCGCATCGTCGCCAACGTCAGCCGCGGCACACGCGGAGCCGGCCGCGGATCAGGCGCCGTGCGCGGAGATTCGGCTGCGATGTCGCCTACCGCCGCTTACACCCGGTATGTGACCGAGCACGTCCTGAAGCCGCTCGGGATGACGTCCACGACGCTCGAGCCGTCACAGGTGCCGGCCGGGCGGCTGGCACACGGGTACCGCTGGGAAGACAACCAGTGGAAGAACGAGCCGCTGCTCGCGAACGGATCGTTCGGTTCGATGGGCGGCATGCTGACGACGCTGTCCGATCTCGGCCGTTACGTGGGCGCATTCCTTGCCGCCTGGCCGCCGCGCGACGGTCCCGAGACGGGACCCATCCGCCGTTCCTCGCTGCGCGAGATGCAGCAGGTCTCCCGTCCCGCGGCGGCGGCGGCGTCGAGGACCCCCACGGGAATCCAGCTGAACTCGGGCGGCTACGGGTACGGGTTGCGGATCACGCAGACCTGCCAGTTCCCGGCGATCGTGGCGCACGGCGGAGGCCTGCCGGGATTCGGCACGCTCATGAGGTGGCTGCCCGAGTACGGCGTCGGATTCATCGCGTTCGGGAATCTGACCTACACCGGCTGGGGGCGCACCTTCGACGCGGCGAGCGAGGCGCTCGCCCGCACGGGCGGCCTGCAGCCCAGGGCCATCGAGCCGTCGCCGGCGCTGACCTCGGCGCGAGACGATGTCGCGCGCCTTGTCGTGAAGTGGGATGACGCGGTGGCGGACCGGATTGCCGCGGTGAATCTGTTCATGGATCAGAGCCGGGAACGCCGCCGCGCCGCCATCGCATCGCTCGTCACGCAGGCCGGCGCCTGTTCGGCGGGATCGGGATTCGATCACGTGGAGAACGCGTTACGCGGCGACTGGACGATGACCTGCGAGCGCGGGCGTCTCCGGGTCGCGATCACGCTCGCGCCCACGATGCCGCCCAGGGTGCAGTTCATGGCGGTCACCGCGGTGGCGCCCGACGACAAGGGCGTGCGCCAGGGGACGTGCCCGCAGTGACGAGAGGTGGGGAGTTCGTGGAGTGTGGGGCACTCCTTCGAACGGGGAGCGCTGGGGTTCGACGCGTTCCGTACGGCCGGGCTCCTATCGCCTCGGCCGCAGGCGATCACCGTGCACCGTCAGCACAGCCGCCGCGACTCTGCCCGTGGTCGTCCTTGCACGGATAGACCTCCGAGCGGGGCGCGGGAACGCGAGGAAGCGGCGCCTCTCCTATGAGCGCGGGTGTTTTCTCCCATGAGAATGCGCGGAGTTGTGCTACCCTTCGTGCATTCACGCGCACCCTACTCGAGAGCGAACGAGCGCAGCGAGTGAGCCACACGAGCGGAGCGGGGATCACAGGGCTCCCGCGAGCGAGTGTGCAGGGGTCCCGCGGGGCGAAGCCCCCGGTTCAATGAAGGAGTAGAGATGGCCAAGAAGACGGCGAAGAAGTCCGCGGCACGCAAGCCGAACGCGGCATTCATGAAGCCGATGACGCCCAGTGCGGCGCTGTCGGAAGTGATCGGCAGCAAGCCGATTCCGCGGACCGAAGTCACCAAGAAGCTGTGGGCCTACATCAAGAAGAACAAGCTGCAGGACGCCAAGAACCGGCGGAACATCAAGGCTGATGAAAACCTGAAGGCGGTATTCGGCGGCAAGGCTGTGGTCAACATGTTCGAGATGACCAAGCTCGTGAGCAAGCACCTCAAGGCCTAGCCCGCCATCCACTTCGTGACGATGTGACGCGCGGAAAGCCCCGTCTCCGGCGGGCCTTTTCGTGCGTCCGTTCCCCGCTCCGACGCGCCTCTCGCCCCACGCCCGCTTCCTGCGGTGACCGAGACTGTAATGTCGTGTCCCAGGATGGCGCACTGTCCCGCTCCGATCCTCCGCATTCCCCTTATCACCCATAGGGGGGGACACCGCGGCACACCGCTTGCCCTTTGACACTACGCCAATGCCTAGCGTCCGCCCCTGTGCCGGCTCCGACGACGGCTTCTCCCTCATCGAGATGATGCTGGTGGTGGCGATCATTGGCGTCCTGGCGGCGATCACCGTGCCGATGAGCGGCAACGCCCTCCGCTATCTCAAGGTGACCGGCGACGCGCGCAACCTCTCGAACGCCACCGCCGTGACCAAGATGCGCGCCGCCGCCCAGTTCACCAAGGCGCGGATCTTTATCGACATCAGTCTCAAGCGGTTCTATATCCAGACATTCGACAAGACGATCACGGTGCCGTGTCCGACAGGCTGCTGGGTCAACCAAGTCAACGAGCCATTCACGACACTTTCGTCGACCGTGTCTTTCGGCTATGGCCCGGTGACCACGCCGCCGCCGAACACGCAGACGACAATCGGCCACGCTGGTACGTGCATGACGACTGCGGTAGTTCCCGTGGCCATCGCGAACAGCGCCTGCATCATCTTCAATTCCCGCGGGCTGCCGGTGGACGCGACGGGTGGCCCGACCGGCGACGAGGCGATCTACGTCACCGACTCGACGGCGGTCTACGGGGTCACGGTGGCGGCCACTGGGTTCGTGCGGCTGTGGCGCACCAACTACACCTCGACGCCGTCATGGAGTCTCCAGTGAGTCCTCGGCGGTCGTGTGAAGACGGCTCGACGTTCGTCGAGGTGGTCATATCCAGCGCGATCCTTGTCACGCTGATGGCGGGTCTGATGTCGCTCGTCGGCCTGTCGATCAACACCACCGAAAACCAGGGGCACCTGGCGGCGCGCACCACCGAGTACGCGCAGGACAAGATGGAGCAGCTCCTCGCGCTGGCGTTCAACGACAGCGGCAGCGATACCACCGTGTTCCCGGCCGGCGGGTCGGGCGGCACCGGGCTCGCGGTCGGCGGCAGCGCCAATCCGACCACGCCGGTGACGAAGTACGTCGACTATCTGGATCAGAGCGGCAACCTGTGCGGCTCGGCGTCGGCCGCGTGCCCCGCCCCCTCGGGGACGACCCCGCCGACCGGCTGGTTCTACCAGAGGGTGTGGGGGGTCACGAGCGGTTCGGCGACGCTGAAGCAGGTCACCGTGACCGCGACGGTCGCCAGGGGCTTCGGCGGCGGCAACAGGGCCATTTCCACGCTTACCGTCCTGAAGTCGAGTCCTTTCTAGAGACCATGATGCGCACATCCCAGCACGGCTTCTCGCTCGCGGAGCTCATGATCTCGATG
>JANOJK010001194.1:0-1824 GCA_031408165.1 Acidobacteriota bacterium
CGTCGGCAGCCAGAGTCTCGGACCGACCGAGCTCGATCGCCGCCGCGAAGTCGGCGTCATGGTCAGCGATAGGCGGATCGTCCGCCGGATGCGCTCGGTCTTCGAGACTGACTGGCGGCAGACGCGCGCCGTCTGATCTGAGAAACAGTATGGCTCTTCTCGATCCACAGTCGTGGGTGCTGGACCAACGGCTCTTTCCGACGCTGACCGCGGCGCACATCGCCCGCATCGCCGCGCATGGACGCCGGCGCGCGATGGACGAGGATGACGTGCTGGTCGAGTCCGGCGGCAGAACGGTCCCGTTCTTCGTCGTGCTCAGCGGTGAGATTCAGGGCGTCCTGCCCGGGACACCCGGCTTTCGCATCACCCTGCGCCCCGGCCAGTTCTCAGGGGAAATCGCGACGATCACCGGCCGCCGTTCCATGGGCACCTTGCGCGCGGTGGAGGCGGGTGACGTCCTCGAGCTGGACCGCGAGCAGCTGCTCGCGCTGATCCAGACCGACACCGAGCTGAGCGGCATCCTGATGCGGACGTTCCTGCTGCGCCGGTCTGAACTGGTCACCCGCGGCCTGGGGGACGTCGTCGTCATCGGTTCGCCGCACTGCGCCGGGACACTGCGCGTCAAGGAGTTCCTGACGCGCAACGGCCACCCCTTCGCCACGGTCGATCTCGATCGGGATCCGGATGCGCAGGAACTGCTCGATCGGTTCCACGTGACCGGAGCGGATGTTCCCGTGATGATCTGTCGCGGCGAGATCGTGCTGCGCAATCCCAGCAATCAGCAGATCGCCGACTGCCTCGGTTTCAACGACGCTATCGAGCGGACGCACGTGCGGGACCTGGTCATCGTCGGGGCCGGTCCCGCCGGCCTCGCGGCGGCGGTCTACGGCGCATCGGAAGGGCTCGATGTCCTGGCGCTGGAGGCGAACGCGCCCGGCGGCCAGGCCGGATCGAGCTCGCGGATCGAAAACTACCTTGGCTTTCCGACCGGCATTACCGGACACGAGCTCGCGGGACGCGCGTTCGCGCAGGCGCAGAAGTTCGGTGCACAGATTCTCATTGCCAGGAGCGGGATGCGAATCGCCTGTGATGGCCAGCCATACGCCGTCCACGTGGACGATGGGGCCACGGTGCCGGCACGGGCCGTCATCATCGCGACGGGCGCCGAGTACCACAGGCCGGCGATCGAGAGTCTGTCCCGGTTCGAGGGCGCCGGCGTGTATTACGCCGCCATGCCGATGGAGGCCCAGCTGTGCGTGAACGAGGAGGTCATCGTCGTCGGCGGCGGCAATTCGGCAGGACAGGCCGCCGTGTTCCTCGCGGAGACCGCCCGCCGTGTGCATATGCTGGTGCGGGCCGACGGGCTGGCCGAGACCATGTCACGCTATTTGGTCCGCCGGATTGAAGACAACCCGGTCATCGTGCTTCACACGCGAACGGAGATCGCCGGTCTGGAAGGCAACGGACACCTGGACACGGTTCACTGGCGCGAGACGCGAAGCGACACCGTTCAGACGTGCGCGATCCGGCACGTGTTCATGATGACCGGGGCGGCGCCCAACACCGGCTGGTTGCATGGCTGCGTCGCCCTCGACAGCAAGGGATTCGTCAAGACGGGGCCTGACTTGACGCCGGAAGCCACGAGCGCCTTACCTGCTGGAAACGAGTCGTCCGGGCGTGTTCGCTGTCGGCGACGTTCGCGGCGGCAACATCAAGCGGGTCGCCTCGGCGGTCGGCGAGGGATCGATTGCCGTCGCATTCGTCCACCAGGTGCTGCGGCAGTAACCCGACGGTTCAGGCAGCGCCGGCGTAGCCGTCAGGCCC
>JANOJK010001204.1:0-3699 GCA_031408165.1 Acidobacteriota bacterium
GCCAACAAACTCTTCAGCATGGGTATAGATTATCATTATGAACGTATCGTTGAAGGAACCGTTAAGCCTGGAAAACTTCGACCGCGGCCGGATCGCGCGGCCGCTCGGGCCAGTGCTCGTCCGGGCGGGCGGGCAGCGCCTGTTCCGCGCCCAGGCGGTCGTGCTGAATCTCGGCGTCGATGAAGTTCTCCGGCGCGACCGGCGCCGCCGCGAGCCGGCGAAGCAGCGCGAGCTGGCCGACGTGCGTCATGACATCCGACAGCGGACCCTGGAGCAACTGCTTCGTCGAGATCTCGCGCAGCGGCGTGCCGGCGGCGAGGTGACGGCCGACGTCCTCGAGCACGGCGTGGAACCGGGCGATTTCATCGGCGAACGACGGCAGGGGCTCGGGATGGCAGGGGTACGTCCCGCCGGCGAAGAAGGTCCGCGCGTACCCGAGGACGCTGGTCATGTGCCGCAGGATCTCGACCGGCGTGCGCGCCTGGTGGCCGGCGGAGAACGCGGGATAGGCCGGTGGCGCGTCGCGCAGGGCCTTCTGCGTCCGATAGGCGATGGCGGCGAGGAAGTGCTGAAGAAGCGTCCGGTCGTCGCTCATGTGGTCGAAGTCCTCAGTGGGTCAAGCCGCGCCGATTCAGCCGCATTCGTACCAGTCGCCGTGCAGCGACCAGCCGGCGCAGCGGAGGCACGAGGTCCAGCGCCACTGATGCTGGCAGCCGGGGCAGCGGGCCGCGGTCGTGAAGGTGTTCCACTCCGTACCGCACCCTTCGAACGGCGGCTCGGGGGTGCCCTCCGCGACACAGCACCAGGCGCTCGATGGCGACGGCCGCCAGTGACACAGCGGACACCGGATCCGCTGGAACGCCTCCTCGTCGTCCGGGCGGTACCCCTCGACCACCGCGGGGTTTTTCCGAACCTCGGACTTCTTCAGCAGTTCCATGGACTCGCTCGCTTCAACTCTAATGCCGGAGGCCGTACGTAGAAAGGGCGGTGATTCCAAAGAACCACCGCCCGAACCGGAAGCTGGCAGCTGGAAGCTGGAAGCTGGAAGCTGGCTTACGCCGCCTCTTCGGCCGGCATCGGCTCGCGCAACCTGGCGACCTTCAGGTCGCTCACGATGCCGATCCCGCTGAAGGCCTTCAGCGTGATCCAGGAGATGTCGAACTCGTACCAGGCGAGGCCGTGACGGGCGGAGACCGGGTGCGCGTGGTGGTTGTTGTGCCAGCCCTCGCCGAACGTGAGGAGCGCCACCCACCAGCTGTTGCGCGAGTCGTCGCGCGTGTCGAAGCGACGCGAGCCCCACATGTGCGTCGCGGAGTTCACGAGCCATGTGCCGTGCAGGCCGACCACGACGCGCAGGAAGATGCCCCAGAGGACCATCGGCCAGCCGCCGATCGCAAGCAGGATGAGGCCGAGGGTGGTCAGCGGCACCCAGTGATACGTATTCAGCCAGCGGTAGAACTGATCGCGGCCGAGGTCGGGGGCGTACTTGCTCATGAGCTCGGTTTTGTTGTGATTCGAGGCGCCGAACAGGATCCAGCCCATGTGCGCCCAGAATCCGCCGTCACGCGGGGTGTGCGGGTCGCCGTCGTGGTCCGACAACTGGTGATGCTTGCGGTGTGTCGCGACCCAGAAAATGGGGCCGCCTTCGAGCGTCAGCGTGCCGCAGATCGCGAGGAAGTATTCGAACGCCTTGGACGTCTTGAAGCCGCGGTGGGTGTGCAGCCGGTGGTAGCCGAGGCTGATGCCGAACCCGACCGCCATCCAGTGCAGCACGAGCGCAACGACCAGGTTCTGCCAGGAGAAGAACCAGAAGGCTACGACCGCGAGGATGTGGAACACCACCATGAATCCGGCGGTGATCCAGTTGATGTTCGAAACGGTGTACGCGGAATTAACGGCTGCGCGAAGTGACGTCACGTGGCTCCCTGCTCAGGTTTTGAGGATGTGGACACCTCAAAATAGCAGTCCCGGCTTCGCCCGTTTGTAACAGTTCTGTACTCCCGTTAACCCGAGCGTGTTCAAGCAGTTCCGCGCATCAGCTGGAGCCCGGCATCAGCCGTGTTTCCGTTCGAACTCGCGCATGAAATCGATGAGGGCGTCAACGCCGGTTTCGGGGAAGGCGTTATAGATCGACGCCCGCATGCCGCCGGCCGACCGGTGCCCCTTCAGCCCGTCGAGGCCGGCCGCCGTGGCCTCCTTCGCGAAGGTCTTTTCGCGCTCCTCGTCGGCCAGCCGGAAGGTGACGTTCATCCGCGAGCGCGCGTCCTTGTGGGCGTGTCCGCGATAGTAGCCGGTGCGATCGATCTCGGCGTACAGCTTGTCCGCCTTGCGCTGGTTGCGCGTGCCCATCGCCTCCAGGCCGCCACTCTTCAGCAGCCACGTCATCACCAGCCGCATGACGTAGATGGCGAACACGGGCGGCGTGTTGTAGAGGGACTGGTTCTCGGCGTGCACGGCATAACTGAGCATCGAGTGCAGCGCCGGCGGCGACTTCTTCAGCACGTCTTCGCGGACGATCGCGAGGGTCACGCCGGCCGGCGCCAGGTTCTTCTGCGCCCCCGCATAGATGAGGGCGTGCTTTCCGACGTCGATCGGGCGGCTGAAGATGTCGGACGACATATCCGAGACGAGGGGCACCTTCCCGGTGTCGGGCAGCCAGTGCCACTCGGTCCCGTAGATCGTGTTGTTGGACGTCATATGGACGTACGCGGCATCGGGATCCAGCGTCAGGTCCTGCTGCCCGGGAACGCTTTTGAAACCGCCGGCTTCCGTCGACCCCGCGATCTTCACGCCGCCGATCCTCTTCGCTTCCTTGACCGCCTTCTGTCCCCACACGCCGGTGACGATGTAGTCGGCGGAGCCGCCCGCGGGCAGGAGATTCATCGGCACCATCGTGAACTGCAGGCTCGCGCCCCCCTGCAGGAACAGGATCTTGTACTCGGGGGGAATCTTCGCCAGCGTCCGCATGTCCGCTTCACACCCCTGGATGATCGCGTCGAAGGTCTTCGAGCGGTGGCTGATCTCGAGGATCGACATCCCGACGCCGGGAAGCTCCAGCAGGTGGCGCTGCGCCTCTTCCAGGACTTCGAGGGGAAGGACCGCGGGCCCGGCGGAGAAGTTGTGAATTCGCGTAGTAGTCGTCATGGTTTTTCCTGTCCAGTTCTCTATCGTTGTCAGATCTGCAACGTCACGAGCTGCAGATCCAGGACATCGGCGCTTTCACTTCTGATCGTCCGGCAGAGCGACAGCGCCGGCTCGCCGTCGAGGTTGATCCGCGCCACCGCCGCCTCGGCTCCTTCGAACACGATGTTCTCCGTTTCCTGCACGTTCAGGTTCGCCTGGCGCAGGTGTTCGAATACGTGCGCGAGGACGCCGGGACGATTGCGGTGCCGGACGACGAGCATGTGCGTCGCGGGCGTGCGGCGCGCGAGGTTCACGACGTTCGGCACGCGCCCCGTTTCCTTGTAGCTGCGGATGATGCGGACAGTCTCGGCGGCGATCGCTTCCTGCGCCTGGTCGGTGGAAGCGCCGATGTGGTGCGTGCCGTAGACGCCGGGCAGCGCGACGAGCGGATCCGTGAAGGGCGCGGCGGTGGCGCCCGGCTCGTTGGCGTAGACGTCGAGGCCGACGCGAAGGCCGCGGTCCTTCACCGCGGCGGCCAGCGCCGGGTAATCGACCACCTCGCCCCGCGCGGTGTTG